>NZ_JBEOSD010000002.1:0-143403 GCF_040302735.1 Streptomyces sp. NPDC097619
GCCGCCCCCCGACCGCGGACCACCCCGGCGACCCCGGGTCCCCGCCGGCCCGGGACCGCCCCCCGCACCGATCGGTGCGGGGGCCGTTCCCGTGCGGGCCGGGGATCAGGCGGCGGGAAGGGAGTCCAGCTGCGCCTGGATCCGGGCGATGTCCGCCTCGGCCTTGGCAAGCCGGCCCTTGATCTTGTCCACGACGTTGTCGGGGGCCTTGGCCAGGAAGGCCTCGTTCCCGAGCTTCGCCTCGGCCTGCTGCTTCTCCTTCTCGGCCGCACCGAGGTCCTTGGCCAGGCGCTTGCGCTCGGCCTCGACGTCGATGGTGCCGGAGAGGTCCAGGGCCACCACGGCACCCGCGACCGGCAGGGTGGCGGTGGCGCTGAACGCCTCGCCCTCCGGCTGGAGGCGGAGCAGCTGCCGGATCGCGGCCTCGTGGGCCGCCAGCTCGGTGCCGCCCAGCTCCAGGCGGGCCGGGACCTTCTGGCCGTCCTGGAGGCCCTGCTCCTTGCGGAACCGGCGGACCTCGGTGACCACGGCCTTCACGGTCTCGATCTCGGCCTCGGCGGCCTCGTCACGGAAGCCGCTGTCCTTCGGCCAGTCCGCGATGACCAGCGACTCGCGCCCGGTCAGCGTGGTCCACAGGGTCTCCGTGACGAAGGGGACCACCGGGTGCAGCAGCCGCAGCATCACGTCGAGGACCTCACCGAGGACCCGACCGGAGACCCGCGCCTGCTCGCCGCCCGCGAAGAACGTGGTCTTCGACAGCTCGACGTACCAGCTGAAGACCTCGTCCCAGGCGAAGTGGTAGAGGGCGTCCGACAGCTTCGAGAACTGGTAGTCCTCGTAGAAGGCGTCGACCTCGGCCACCGTCTTGTTCAGCTTCGACAGGATCCAGCGGTCCGTCGCCGACAGCTGCTCCGCCGGGGGCAGCTCGCCCTCGATGGTCGCGCCGTTCATCAGCGCGAAGCGGGTGGCGTTCCAGATCTTGTTGGCGAAGTTCCGGCTGGCCTGGACCCAGTCCTCGCCGATCGGGACGTCGACGCCCGGGTTGGCGCCGCGGGCCAGCGTGAAGCGGACCGCGTCGGAGCCGTAGGTGTCCATCCAGTCCAGCGGGTTCACCGCGTTGCCGAAGGACTTCGACATCTTCTTGCCGAACTGGTCGCGGACCATGCCGTGCAGGGCGATGGTGTGGAACGGCGGGACGCCGTCCATCGCGTACAGGCCGAACATCATCATCCGGGCGACCCAGAAGAAGAGGATGTCGTAGCCGGTGACCAGCACGGAGTTCGGGTAGAACTTCGCGAGGCTCTCGGTCCGCTGCGGCCAGCCCAGCGTGGAGAAGGGCCACAGGCCGGAGGAGAACCAGGTGTCGAGGACGTCGGTGTCCTGGTGCCAGCCCTCGCCGGACGGCGGCTGCTCGTCCGGTCCGACGCAGACGATCTCGCCGTTCGGGCCGTACCAGACCGGGATGCGGTGGCCCCACCACAGCTGGCGCGAGATGCACCAGTCGTGGAGGTTGTCGACCCAGTCGAAGTACCGCTTCTCCATCTCCTGCGGGTGGATCTTGACCTTGCCCTCGCGGACCGCGTCACCGGCGGCCTTCGCGAGCGGGCCGACCTTGACCCACCACTGCATGGACAGCCGCGGCTCGATCGTGGTCTTGCAGCGGGAGCAGTGGCCCACGGAGTGGACGTACGGGCGCTTCTCCGCGACGATCCGGCCCTCGGCGCGCAGTGCGGCGACGATCGCGGAACGGGCCTCCAGGCGGTCCAGGCCCTGGAAGGGGCCGGGCGCGGTGATGATGGCGCGCTCGTCCATGACCGCGAGGTTCGGCAGGCCGTGGCGCTGGCCGATCTCGAAGTCGTTGGGGTCGTGCGCCGGGGTCACCTTGACGGCGCCGGTGCCGAACTCCGGGTCGACGTGGGTGTCCGCGACGACCGGGATGCTGCGGTCGGTCAGCGGCAGCTTGATCTCGCGGCCGACCAGGTGCTTGTACCGCTCGTCCTCGGGGTGGACGGCCACGGCGGTGTCGCCGAGCATCGTCTCGGCGCGGGTCGTCGCCACGACGAGCGAGTCCTCGCCCTCGCCGTAGCGGATGGAGACGAGCTCGCCGTCGTCGTCCTGGTACTCGACCTCGATGTCGGAGATCGCGGTCAGGCAGCGCGGACACCAGTTGATGATGCGCTCGGCGCGGTAGATCAGCTCGTCGTCGTAGAGCCGCTTGAAAATGGTCTGGACGGCCTCGGACAGGCCCTCGTCCATGGTGAAGCGCTCGCGGGACCAGTCCACGCCGTCGCCGAGCCGACGCATCTGGCCGGAGATCTGGCCGCCGGACTCGCCCTTCCACTGCCAAACCCGCTCGACGAACGCCTCGCGGCCCAGGTCGTGGCGGGACTTGCCCTCCTTGGCGAGCTCGCGCTCGACGACGTTCTGGGTGGCGATGCCCGCGTGGTCCATGCCGGGCTGCCACAGGGTCTCGTACCCCTGCATGCGCTTGCGGCGGGTCAGGGCGTCGATCAGGGTGTGCTCGAAGGCGTGGCCCAGGTGGAGCGAGCCGGTGACGTTCGGCGGCGGGATGACGATGGTGTACGCGGGCTTCTCGCTCTTGGCGTCGGCCTCGAAGTAACCGCGCTCTACCCAGCGCTCGTAGAGCTTCCCCTCTACCTCGGCCGGCGCGTAGGTCGTCGGCAGTTCGGAGTCGGGGCGGCTGGGTGTCTGCGTGTTCTCGGTCACGGCACACAGTTTAGGGGCGTAACGGTCCGGTACTGAAACCGGTAATCCGGGGCCCCGGCGGCTCCCTGGACGCGAGGCTTCCGTCAGGATGTCCGCTGACACCGAAGACTCCACAGGGGGACGCAGCGCGATGAGCCACAACCAGCCGGGGCCCTACGGCGGCCAGCAGCCCAACCCGTACGGCGGCGACTCCGGGCAGCCGAACCCCTACGGGCAGCCCGGCCCGCAGAATCCTTACGGCGGCCCCCCGCAGGGCCAGCCGAACCCGTACGGCCAGCAGCCGCAGGGCCAGCCGAACCCCTACGGCCAGCAGCCGCCGGCCCCGCCGTACAGCGGGCAGCCCGGCGGGCAGCAGCCCGGCTACGGGTACGGCTACCCGCAGCAGGCCCCGCAGGGCGTCCCGCAGCAGGGCTACGGCCAGCAGCAGCCCAACCCGTACGGCCAGCAGCCGCCGACCCCGCCCTACGGCGGCCCGGCGATGCCCCCGCCGCCCTCCGCCCCGGGCGGCAAGAAGAAGACCGGCCTGATCGTCGCCGCCTCGGTCGTCGCCCTCGCCGTGGTCGCTGGCGGCTCCTGGCTGCTCCTCGCGGACGGCGGCGCGGGCGGCTCCTCGGCGGTCTCGGACTCGACCAAGGGCTACAAGATCGTGCCCCCGGCTTCCGTGGGCGAGTACCAGAAGGGCAGCAACAGCTCCTCGAACTCCTTCACCTCGAAGGACAAGAAGGAAGCCGAGGCCATCGGGATCAAGAACCCCGAGAAGGCCGAGCAGGCCTACCAGTCCCCCGAGGCCAAGACCAATCCGCTGGCCGCCAAGATGGTCAACTTCAACGGGATCTACGGTGAGATCGCCGACCCCGCCAAGACCCTCGACGCCTCGTTCCAGCTGATGAAGACCAGCGCCTCCGAGGACAACAAGAAGAGCGACATCGATTTCGTCGGCGAGGCCGTCACCAAGAAGCCCGCGGGCTTCGACGGCGCCCTGATGAAGTGTCAGGAGGCCAACGTCGTCTCCAAGGACACCTCCAACCCCCTGGCGCCCAAGTCGTTCAAGATGTCGCTCTGCATCTGGACCGACTACAGCACCATGGGCATGGTCCTCCCCATGGACATCGCCGCCGCCATGACCCAGAAGAACGGCTTCACCCTCGACCAGGCCGCCGACCTGGCCGCGAAGCTCTACGGCACCGCCCGCGTGAAGAAGTAACCCGCCCCACGCCTCAGGAACGCCGGAAGGGGCGCCCCCGATCGGGGGCGCCCCTTCCGTGGGTGCGGGTGGGTCAGGCCGACTTCTCGTGGGGGCCCTGGTCCTTGGGGACGATGCGGGGCACGAGGGTCGGGTTGACGTTGGAGCGGACCACGTCGGCCGTGATGACCACGCGGGCCACGTCCTTGCGGGACGGCACCTCGTACATCACCGACATCAGGACCTCCTCCATGATGGCGCGCAGACCGCGCGCGCCGGTCTGGCGGAGGATGGCCTGGTCCGCGATGGCCTCCAGGGCCTCGCGCTCGAAGTCCAGCTCCACGCCGTCGAGTTCGAACAGCCGCTGGTACTGCTTCACCAGGGCGTTGCGCGGCTCGACGAGGATCTGGAGCAGGGCCTCGCGGTCCAGGTTGTGCACCGAGGTGATCACGGGGAGGCGGCCGATGAACTCGGGGATCATCCCGAACTTCACCAGGTCCTCCGGCATGACCTCCTGGAACTGGTCGCTGGCCTCGATCTCCCGCTTCGAGCGGATCGTGGCGCCGAAGCCGATGCCCTTGGCACCCGCCCGCGACTCGATGATCTTCTCCAGGCCCGCGAAGGCACCGCCCACGATGAACAGGACGTTCGTCGTGTCGATCTGGATGAACTCCTGGTGCGGGTGCTTGCGGCCGCCCTGCGGGGGCACCGAGGCGGTGGTCCCCTCCAGGATCTTCAGCAGGGCCTGCTGCACGCCCTCGCCGCTCACATCGCGCGTGATCGACGGGTTCTCGCTCTTGCGGGCGACCTTGTCGATCTCGTCGATGTAGATGATCCCGGTCTCGGCCTTCTTGACGTCGTAGTCGGCCGCCTGGATCAGCTTCAGGAGGATGTTCTCGACGTCCTCGCCGACATAGCCGGCCTCCGTCAGCGCCGTCGCGTCGGCGATGGCGAACGGGACGTTGAGCATCCGCGCCAGCGTCTGCGCCAGCAGGGTCTTGCCCGAGCCGGTGGGGCCGAGCAGCAGGATGTTGGACTTCGCGAGTTCGATCGCGTCGTCACGGCCCTGCGCGCCGCCGTTCTCGCCGGCCTGGACGCGCTTGTAGTGGTTGTACACAGCGACGGAGAGCGCCTTCTTCGCGGGCTCCTGCCCGACGACGTAGCTCTCCAGGAACTCGTAGATCTCGCGGGGTTTGGGGAGTTCTTCCCACCGCACCTCCGAGGTCTCCGCGAGCTCCTCTTCGATGATCTCGTTGCAGAGGTCGATGCACTCGTCGCAGATGTACACACCGGGGCCTGCGATGAGCTTCTTCACCTGCTTCTGGCTCTTTCCGCAGAACGAGCACTTGAGCAGGTCGCCGCCGTCACCGATGCGTGCCACGAGGTGCTTCCCCTTCGCCTGGGAGACGCCTGGTTCAGCGCTCTCCTGGTGCCTCATATCAGACGGTACCTTGCCGGGGGCCCACAACGGGGCCCCCTTGGCGTGGTTCACATCGTCCTTCGGGACGTGCGGCCACGCCAAGGGCCGGCAAGGATCAGACGTTGTTCATCTTCCGGGTGGAGATGATCTGGTCGATCAGGCCGTAGGCCAGCGCGTCCTCGGCCGTGAGGATCTTGTCGCGCTCGATGTCCTCGCGGATCTTCTCGATCGGGGTCGAGGAGTGCTTGGCCAGCATGGACTCCAGCTGGTCGCGCATGCGCAGGATCTCGTTGGCCGCGATCTCCAGGTCGGAGAGCTGCTCGCGACCGGTGCCGCCGGAGGGCTGGTGGATCAGCACGCGGGCGTTCGGCAGGGCCATCCGCTTGCCGGGGGTGCCCGCGGCCAGCAGGACCGCCGCGGCGGAGGCCGCCTGGCCCATGCAGACCGTCTGGATGTCCGGCTTCACGAACTGCATCGTGTCGTAGATGGCCGTCAGCGCGGTGAAGGAGCCACCGGGGCTGTTGATGTAGATGGAGATGTCGCGGTCCGGGTCCATCGACTCCAGGCACAGCAGCTGGGCCATGACGTCGTTGGCGGAGGCGTCGTCGATCTGCACGCCGAGAAAGATCACGCGCTCCTCGAAGAGCTTCGCGTACGGGTCGTACTCGCGCACGCCCTGCGAGGTGCGCTCGACGAACCGGGGCACGACGTAACGGTTGTCCACCTGCGCGCCGGTGTAGAGACCGCTCGCGGAGAGGTTGTTCTGCATGTGGGTGTTCACCATCCTGGGGGCGTTCTGCGGTGAGGGTCCGTGCACGGGTACCGGCCGGGGCTCAGGCCCCGGTGCCGCCGCCGCCCGGAACGAGGGACGCGGCCGAGATGATCTCGTCGATGAGGCCGTAGTCCTTGGCCTCCTCCGCCGTGAACCAGCGGTCGCGGTCGCCGTCGCGGATGATCGCCTCGACGGTCTGGCCCGAGTGGTGGGCGGTGATCTCGGCCATCCGCTGCTTGGTGCGCAGCAGGTACTGGGCCTGGATCTTGATGTCCGACGCGGTGCCGCCGATGCCGGCGGAGCCCTGGTGCATCAGGATGTCGGTGTTGGGCAGCGCGAAGCGCTTGCCCGGGGTGCCGCCGGTGAGCAGGAACTGGCCCATGGAGGCGGCCATGCCCATGCCGATGGTGACGACGTCGTTCGGGATGTACTGCATGGTGTCGTAGATCGCCATGCCGGCCGTCACCGAGCCACCGGGGCTGTTGATGTACAGGTAGATGTCCTTCTCCGGGTCCGCTGCCAGGAGGAGGAGCTGCGCGGTGATCTTGTTGGCGATGTCGTCGTCGACCTGCTGGCCGAGGAAGACGATGCGCTCGCCGAGCAGCCGGTTGTAGACATGGTCGCCGAGGCCGCCACCGATGGACGGCTCACCCGCGGCGTAAGGCTTCAGATTCGTCACGTATCCACCTGCTCGTCTCCGACGGCCGCATGCCGTCTCAGCGTCTTGTTCGGAGGGCAGTGCCCTCGTATTCATGGACCCTAACGCGCAGGTCGGACAACGCCATCCCGCTTCCCGAACTGTTCGCTGGGAGCGCAAGCTCCGCGGGGCCGCGGGGCGTTCCGCGCCGGGACGCGGAAGGGCCCGGACACGTGCGTGTCCGGGCCCTCCGCGGACCGGCCCCGAGGGACCGGTCCAGGGCGTGTGCCCGAGCCTTACTTGGCCTCGGCCTCGACGGCCTCGTCGGCGGCGGCCTCGACGGTCTCGGCGTCGGCCTCGGCGGCCTCGTCCTCGTCGTCGGAGAGGTCGATGACCTCACCCTTGGTGTCGACGACCTTGGCGGCCTCGACGACGACCGCGAGGGCCTTGCCGCGGGCGACCTCGCCGACCAGCATCGGGACCTGGCCGCCCTCGACGACGGCCTGGGCGAACTGGTCGGGGGACATGCCGGAGGACTGCGCGCGGCGCAGGAGGTGCTCGGTGAGCTCCTCCTGGTTGACGTTCAGCTTCTCCTTGTTGACCAGCGCGTCGAGGACGAACTGGGTCTTGATGCCCTTGACCGCCTGCTCGCTGGTCTCGGCCTCGAACTCCTCGACGGTCTTGCCCTGGAACTCCAGGTACTTCTCCAGCGAGAGGCCCATCTGGCCGAGCTGGTGGTGCTCCAGGTTGTGCTTGCGGGTGTTGATCTCGTCCTCGAGGAGCTTCTCGGGGATCGGGACCTCGACCAGCTCCAGCAGCTTCTCCAGGACGCGCTCCTGCGCCTGGGTGGCCTGGTCGAACTGCTTCATGTTCTCGAGGCGCTTGCGGCTGTCGGCCTTCAGCTCGTCGAGGGTGTCGAACTCGCTCGCCAGCTGGGCGAACTCGTCGTCCAGGGCGGGCAGCTCGCGCGCCGCGACCTTGGAGACCTTGACCGTGACCTCGGCGTCCTTGCCCTCGGCGGAGCCGCCCTTGAGCTGCGAGGTGAAGGTGGCCTCGCCGCCGGCCGCGAGGCCCTTGACGGCCTCGTCGATGCCGTCGAGGAGCTCACCGGAGCCGATGGTGTAGGAGACGTCGGAGGCGACGCCGTCGGCGAGCACCTCGCCGTCGACCTTGGCCTCCAGGTCGATGGTGACGACGTCGCCGTCCTCCGCGGCGCGCTCGACCTCGTTGGTGGAGGCGAAGCGGCCGCGCAGCTGCTCGACGGACTTCTCGATGTCCTCGTCGGTGACCTCGACCGCGTCGACCTCGACCTCGATGCCGGAGTAGTCCGGGATCTCGATCTCGGGGCGGACGTCGACCTCGGCGGTGAAGTTCAGCGTCTCGCCGTCCTTCAGCTCCGTGATGTCGACCTCGGGCTGACCCAGGACGTTCAGCTCGTTCTCGTTGACCGCGGCGGTGTAGAACTTCGGGAGGGCGTCGTTGACGGCCTCCTCCAGCACCGCACCGCGGCCGAAGCGCTGGTCGATGACCCGGGCCGGGATCTTGCCCTTGCGGAAGCCCTTGACCGTGACCTGCTGGTTGATCTTCTTGTACGCCGCGTCGAGGCTGTCCTTGAGCTCCTCGAAGGGCACCTCGACAGTGAGCCGAACCCGGGTCGGGTTCAGGGTCTCCACGGCGCTCTTCACGGTTCGGTCTCCTTGTGGCTGACTTCTGGGGTTCTGCCGACCTCACTGGATGTTCAGCGGTTCGGCGGATCGGGCCCGGCACATCAGACACACGGGCACGCAGCTTGCATAGTAACCGCAAGCGGTCGGCCGCCCACAACGCGATCTTCGGGCGGCAGGCGTCCGCCCGTGGGGGAACTGAGCTGGTCGGGGTGGCCGGATTCGAACCGACGACCTTCCGCTCCCAAAGCGGACGCGCTACCAAGCTGCGCCACACCCCGTCGGTGCGACACGTAGGGTACATGCCCACGCGCTGTGGGTCGCGCGGGTTCCGGCCCGGCCGCGATCCGCGCCGGCCGCGGGGCCGATCGCGGTGGTGGTGACGGCGCGGGGGCGGCGGCCGGACGGCGCCGCGACGACGTCGGGACGGCGGTCTGACGGCACCTGGACAAAAGGAGTGTGCGTTCCCGCGCGGGGACCCGCTAGGATGCTGTCCGTACCGCGCTCCCGAGAGCTCCCGACGGTCCGTCCGAAGGGGCGTTCCGGTGGATGAGTCCAGGGAATCGCAGTGCACCGTGCGGGCGTAGCTCAATGGTAGAGCCCTAGTCTTCCAAACTAGCTACGCGGGTTCGATTCCCGTCGCCCGCTCCAGCCGGAAGAGCCGGCCCCCACCACGGGGGCCGGCTCTTCTGCTCTCCGGGCCCGGTCGGGCCTGTTCGCGCCTGTCCCGGCCTGTCCGAACGCGGTCAGGGGCTGATGCTCGCGATGGTCTTGTTCACCGACTGCAGGAACTCGTTGACCTCGGGCCCGATGGAGCTGGAGGCGAGGAAGAAGCCGAAGAGCACGGCGACGATGGCGGGACCGGCCTTCATGTGGCCGCCGCGCATCAGGATCACCAGGATCACGGCCAACAGAACCACCACGGACAGCGAAATGGCCACTACTGATCACACCCTAGGTCGTCCCTGCCGGGCCTCCGGCCGGCCCGGGGCGTACGGCCGCGCACACCCCCACATGGACCATCGTGCCACCAACTGGCCGGTCCTATCCGTCCCCTGAGGAACCGAATGGAACGGTTCCGGGGCAACGGCGGCCGCGGGTGCGGCCGGTGGGGCCCCGGGCCGTCAGCGGGCGGGGAGCCCCAGCAGGGTCCGGACCAGCGCGTACTTGGCGATGAGCCGCTCCCGGACGGGGGCGTCCAGGTCGGCGAGGCGGGCCGGATCGGTGTTGTGCGCGAGGTCGGACTCCTTCACGAGCAGCGCGCCCGGCACCGACAGGATCCGGCCCGTGTACTCCTCCAGGGACTCGCCGGGCCGCTTGGTGAGGGCGAGGACCATGTCCTTCACCGAGTCCGGGAGGGCGGCCGCATCCAGCCACTCGCGGCTGAGGGCGTCGTCCTCCACGGCGTCGTGCAGCCAGGCCGCGGCGATCTGCTCGGGGCTGCCGCCGCGGGCCCGGACCCCTTCGGCCACGGCCCGCAGGTGGTTCTCGTACGGCAGGCCCGACTTGTCGGTCTGCCCGGCGTGCGCCGCGCACGCCAGGGACTCGACCTCGGCCAGGCTCAGGTGGGGGGCGGGGAGCCCGCGGGAGGGGGTGCCGGTCATCGCGCTGCCTTTCGGAGGGCCTCGGCGACGCGCTCCGCGTCGGCCGTCGTGGTCCGCCAGTTGGAGAACGCCGCCCGCAGCGCGGCGGTTCCCCGGAAGTGGGTGGGCGTGAGGAACACCTCCGTCGAGACGGCTTCGCGGAGGGCCGTCAGCCGCTCCGCCGTGGGCTCGCCGGCGAGGGTGAAGCAGACGACGTTCAGGCCGACCGGGGCGAGGAGTCGGAAGGCCGGGTCCGCCGCCAGCCGGGCGCCCAGGGTGCGGGCCCCGAGGACGTTCCGCTCCACGATCTCGCGGTGCCCGGCGCGGCCGTACGCGGCGAGGGTGAACCAGGCGGCCAGCGCCCGCAGCCGGTGCGAGTTCTCCGGGGTGAGGTGGACCAGGTCGGGTTCGGGGCCGAGCGGGCCGAGGTAGGCGGCGGCGTTCCGGAAGACCCGGGCCTGGAGGTCGCGGCGGCGGGTGAACTGGACGGCGCTGTCGTAGGGCACGTTCAGCCACTTGTGTAGGTCCACGCAGACCGAGTCGGCCGCGCCGAGGCCCGCGGTGAGGTGCGCGGTCCCCGGGGAGAGCGCCGCGAAGGCGCCGAACGCGGCGTCGGTGTGCAGCCAGGCCCCGTGCCGGTCGCGGAGCGCGGCGAGGGCGGTCAGGTCGTCGAAGTCGACGGTGTTCACGGTGCCCGCGTTGGCCACGATCACGGCGGGGCCGGAGTGCTCGGACAGGGCCCGGTCGAGCGCTTCCGGATCGACGGCCTCGCGGCCGGGCAGGGTGGGTACGACCACCAGGCTGCGACGGCCGAGGCCGAGCACCGACAGGGCCTTGGCCACGGAGGAGTGCGCGGCCCCGGAGAAGACGCGTACGGGCCCCAGCGCGGCGGCGCCGTCCTCGGCGGGCGAGACCCCGAGGCGTTCGCCGAGCCACTCGCGGGCCACGGCGAGGCCGGCGAGGTTCGACATCGTGGCCCCGCTGACGAAGGTGCCGGCGTGCTCGGCGGGCAGGCCGAAGAGCTCGCGGAGCCAGCCGACGGTCTCGGCTTCGAGGTCCTGACCGGCCGGGTCCAGGGCGGAGTTGGAGTTCTGGTCGTGGGCGGCCGTGAGCCAGTCCCCCGCGAGGGCGGCGGGGGTGGCGCCACCGGTGACGAAGCCGAGGTAGCGGGGGCCGGCGGAAGCGGAGAGGCGGGGCTCCCAACGGCTCGCGAAGGCCGCCAGGGCGGCGGCCGTGCCCGCGCCGTCCTCCGGGAGGGGCAGGGGCGCGGGGCGCGGGGTCCGGGCGGCGGCGGGGAGGACCGGGAGGTCGGGGAGGGCGGTGAGGGTGCCGACGGCGTGGCGACGGACCTCTTCCAGGAGGTGGGGGAGGTCGGCCAGGTCCGCGGCGAGGTGGGGGTGCATGCGGGCGAGGCTAGTGCTGTCCGGCGGGGCGGGGACGGGCCAATCCGGGCCCGGTGGCCCGGATCCGGCGGTCCGCCGCGCGGGCTGGGTTCGGGCCCTGTCCGCACTCGGGCGCGGCCCACCGTCGCCTCGAACGCCGGCGGGGCTGGAGTTGGTTCCCGTCCGCTTTCCTGCGCGGCTCACGGATGCGCTCAAACGCCGCGCGGGCTGGATTCCGGCCCTGTCCGCACTCGGGGCGGCGCTCCCGTCAGGGGGCTCGGCGGATGAGGAGGAGGGCTCGGTCGTCGTTGACGTCCTTGGCGACCTTTTCGATCAGGTGCCAGGTCGCTCCCTCGAAGCCGGAGCCCACGTACCGGTCCGCCTCCCCGGTCAGTCGGTCGATGCCCTCGCTGATGTCGCGGTCGGCGGTCTCGACGAGGCCGTCCGTGAAGAGCATGAGGACGTCGCCGCGCCGCAGGTTCCCGCGGGCCGGCTCGAACTCGGCGCCGTCGTAGACGCCGAGCAGCGGGCCCTCGCCGGACTTCTCCTGCCAGCGTCCGGTGCCCGCGGAGAGCTGGACCGCGGGGAGGTGGCCGGCGGAGAGGAGTTCGTAGTCGCCGGTGTGGAGGTCGAGGACGAGGTGGACGGAGGTGGCGAAGCCCTCGTCCCAGTCCTGGCGGAGCAGGTAGCCGTTGGCGGCGGGCAGGAAGTCGTGGGGCGGGAGGGAGCCGAGGAGGCCGCCGAAGGCGCCGGAGAGGAGGAGGGCGCGGGAGCCGGCGTCCATGCCCTTGCCGGAGACGTCGGTGAGGACGACTTCGAGGGTGCGGCCGCCGTTGGTGCGGGCGGCGACGACGAAGTCGCCGGAGAAGGACTGGCCGCCGGCGGGCCGCAGGGCCATCTCGCGGTGCCAGCCGCGCGGCAGGGCGGGGAGCTTGCTCTGCACGCGGATGCGTTCGCGGAGGTCGAAGAGCATGGTGCCGCCGCGCCGCCAGGGGACGCCGACCCGGCTGCGGAACTGGGCGATGAGCAGGCCGAAGAAGCCGCAGGCGGCGACGACGAGCACGGTGCCCGGGGTGACGCGGCCGGGGCCCTGGGTGTACGGGCCGAGGACCACGGACTCGACGATGAGGGCGGTGGCGGCGGCCGCGTACAGGGCCAGGAGGCTCGCGGGGCGCAGCAGCAGGCCGCCCGCGATCACGGGGAGGACGAGGGCGGAGGGGGCGAACCAGACGGGCATCACGATGGTGCCCGCGGCGATGGCGGGGACCGTCATGAGGAGTCCGGCGAGGGCCACCCAGTCGGAGGCGTCGCCGCGGAAGTAGTCCACGGCGGACTTGCGCAGGGCGGTGCGGACCCGGTGCGCCGTCTTGCGCGATCGGGCCGTCAGGGGTTCCACACGTGCTCGGGCCATTGCATCGGGACCCTATCCATCCCGCCTGTGAACGTGCAGGGGTACCCCCTGACCAGTTGTCCGGAGGCGATCGAAATTGGCTCGACCGGGCGGGAATGCCCTGCTAGGCATGGACTTATGGCGAATGAGATGCGCGTATTGCGGCCCGAGGAGTGGGATGTCTGGTACGGCCAGTTGGAGCTGGCGTTCGGAGGTGTGCCGGAGAGCCCCGAGGAGCGCGCGCTCTACCGGTCGCTGACGGAGCCGGAGCGGTCCCTGGGGGTCTGGGACGGGGAGACCTGTGTCGGGACGGCCGGGGCCTTCTCGTTCCGGATGACGGTGCCGGGCGGGGCGCTGGTGCCGATGGCCGGGGTCACGATGGTCGGGGTGAGTCCGACGCACCGCCGTCAGGGGGTGCTGACCTCGATGATGCGGCGGCAGCTGGACGACGTCCGGGCGGCCGGGGAGCCGGTGGCGGTGCTGACGGCCTCGGAGCCGGAGATCTACGGGCGGTTCGGGTACGGGACGGCGGCGTACGCGCTGTCCGTGGACGTGGACACCACGCGGGTGAGGTTGCAGGTGCCGCCGGCCGCGGCGGAGCTGCGGATGCGGTTGGTGGACCCGGAGGCGGCGCTGGCGGCCTGCGAGAAGGTGTACGCGGCCCTGGTGCCGGGGCGCCCGGGGATGACGGCGCGGCAGCCCGGTTGGGAACGGCAGGCGCTGCTGGATCCGGAGTCGCAGCGGGAGGGTGCCTCGCCGTTGAAGTGCGTGGTGGCGGAGCGCCCGGACGGGGAGGTGGCGGGGTACGCGCGCTACCGCGTGAAGCCCACGTGGCAGTTGGCGGGTTCGGACGGGTCGGTGGAGGTGCAGGACCTGGACGCGCTGGACCCGGCGGCGTACGCGGCGTTGTGGAAGTACCTGTTCGAGATCGATCTGACCTGGTCGGTGCGGGCGTACCGGCGGCCGGTGGACGATCCGCTGCTGCACCTGGTGACGGATGTGCGCCGGTCGCGGGCCCTGTCCCGGGATTCGTTGCACGCGCGGCTGGTGGAGGTGGGGGCGGCGCTGGAGGCGCGGACGTACGGCACCCCGGTGGACGTGGTCCTGGAGGTCGAGGACGCGTTCTGTCCGTGGAACGCGGGCCGGTGGCGGCTGTCGGGGGACGCGAAGGGCGCGGTGTGCGCGCGTACGGAGGACCCGGCGGACCTGGCGCTGTCGGTGAAGGAGCTGGGCTCGGCCTATCTGGGCGGGGTCACGCTGGCCTCGTTGGCGGGGGCCGGTCGGGTGAGGGAGCTGCGGCGGGGCGCGTTGGCGGAGGCCTCGCGGGCCTTCGCCGGTGACGTGGCGCCCTGGCTGCCGCACGGGTTCTGAGCGGGCGGGCGTCCCGGGGCGGGGTTCCGTCCCGGGGCGCCGGTCAGCGCTGTTGGCAGCGGGGGCACCAGAAGAGGTTGCGGGCGGCGAGCCCGGCGGTGCGGATCTCGTCCCCGCAGAGGTGGCAGGGCATGCCGGCGCGGCGGTACACGTAGACCTCGCCGCCGTGGTCGTCCACGCGG
The DNA here is from genome assembly GCF_040302735.1 of Streptomyces sp. NPDC097619. NCBI lineage: Bacteria > Bacillati > Actinomycetota > Actinomycetes > Kitasatosporales > Streptomycetaceae > Streptomyces > Streptomyces sp. NPDC097619. Next base: position 14,312 of record NZ_JBEOSD010000002.1, read on the forward strand.
GGCGGCCGTCCCATGGCCTCGGGGGTGTGTTCGGGGCGGACGGTGTCGATGCGGTTGTTGCGGACGCCTTCGCGCATCAGCCCGATGAGGTCGGTCCAGAGGGCGTCCCATTCGCGGCGGGTGAGGTCGCGGCCGGCGCGGTAGGGGTCGATGCCGTGTCGGAAGAGGACCTCGGCGCGGTAGACGTTGCCGACGCCCGCGATGACCTTCTGGTCCATGAGGAGGGCGGCGATGGTGCTGCGGCTGCGCGCTATGCGGTCCCAGGCGCGGTCGGGTCCGTCCTCGGGGCGCAGCGGGTCGGGGCCGAGGCGGTCGGCGACGGCCTGTCGTTCGCCCTCGGTGAGGAGTTCGCAGGCGGTGGGGCCGCGCAGGTCGGAGTAGTGGTCCGGGCCGGCGATGCGGAGCCGGACGGTGTCGGTGGCGGGCGGGGCGGGGGCGGGCCCGATGCCGTACTTGCCGAAGAGTCCGAGGTGGACGTGGACCCAGCCGGTGCCGCCGAAGCCGAGGAAGAGGTGCTTGCCGTGGGCCTCCGCGGTCTCCAGGACGCAGCCGTCCAGGAGGGCGGCGCTGTCGGCGAAGCGTCCCTGGGGGCTGCTGACGCGGACGGTGCGGCCCGCGAAGCGTTCGCGGTGGTCCTGGGCGAGGCGGTGGATCGTATGCCCCTCGGGCACGGCTGCTGCTCCTGTCCTGTGGTGGCGCGGAGACGGTCCCCGGCGGGTCCGGCCGGTACCGGGTGCCGGGGACGCGCGGAGCCGCCCGGTGCGGTCGCGGTCCGGGCGGCTCGGGTGGCGGTGCCGCCCGCCGGTGGGCGGGGGCGGGGCGCTCCGCCTACGGGGCCTGGGGGTGGTGGGCCGGGATCGGGGGGAGCTCGCCGGTGCGCTCGTAGGCCGCGAGCATGTCGATGCGGCGGGTGTGGCGCTCCTCGCCGGAGTACGGGGTGGCCAGGAACGCCTCGATGAAGGCGGTGGCCTCGGCCTCGGTGTGCATGCGGCCGCCGACGGAGATCACGTTGGCGTTGTTGTGCTCACGGCCGAGCTTGGCGGTCTCGACGCTCCAGGCCAGGATGGCGCGGACGCCCTTGACCTTGTTGGCGGCGATCTGCTCGCCGTTGCCGGAGCCGCCGATCACGATGCCGAGGGCCTCGGGGTCCGCGGCGGTCCGCTCCGCGGCGCGCAGGCAGAACGGCGGGTAGTCGTCGACGGCGTCGTAGATGTGGGGCCCGCAGTCGACGGGCTCGTGGCCGTTGTTCTTGAGCCAGTCCACCAGGTGGTTCTTCAGCTCAAAGCCGGCATGGTCGGATCCGAGGTACACGCGCATGGGTCCGAGTGTGGCACGTGGGGCGGGCCGGGCGGGTGCAGGGGGTGGCCGGGGGGTGGCGGCCGGGTGTCGCGTAGGTCACGCGGAAAGCTCAAGTAAACCCAAAATGCCCAGTTCGGGAGGGGTCGGGACTTTGGTCCGGTCCTTTGGACCCAGGCAACGATCCGGAGTCGGGTCTTCCGACCCGGGCCGTTGTCGGGTTTGAATTCCGGAGCTCGAAACCCGAGAACCTAAGGAATCGTCCATGAGCTCCACGACGACCCTTCAGAAGGCAGGCGGCTCCTCCGGTGACCCCGGTACGCCCGAGTCTTCCGACGGTCTGAAGGCCGGTCTCAAGAACCGCCACCTTTCCATGATCGCCATCGGCGGTGTCATCGGCGCCGGCCTGTTCGTCGGCTCCGGTGGCGGTATCGCCAAGACCGGTCCCGCCATCCTGATCTCCTACGCGCTGGTCGGCGCGATGGTGGTCTTCGTCATGCGGATGCTGGGCGAGATGGCCGCGGCCAGCCCGAACTCCGGCTCCTTCTCGGCGTACGCCGACCGCGCGCTGGGCCGCTGGGCCGGTTTCTCCATCGGCTGGCTGTACTGGTTCTTCTGGGTGGTCGTGCTGGCGGTGGAGGCCACCGCGGGTGCCGCGATCCTGGAGAACTGGATCCCGTCGGTGCCGCAGTGGGCCTGGGCCCTGATCGTGATGGCGGTGCTGACCGTCACCAACCTGGGCTCGGTGGCCTCGTACGGCGAGTTCGAGTTCTGGTTCGCCGGCATCAAGGTCGTCGCGATCGGCGCCTTCGTGATCGTCGGCATGCTCGCCGTGTTCGGCGTGCTGCCGGGCTCGGACAACCCGGGTGCCGGGCTGGCGCACCTCACCGACACGGGCGGCTTCTTCCCGAACGGCGTGGGCGCGGTCCTGACCGGTGTGCTGATGGTCGTCTTCTCCTTCATGGGCAGCGAGATCGTCACGCTGGCCGCCGGCGAGTCGGAGGACCCGCGGCGCGCGGTCACCAAGGCCACCAACTCCGTCATCTGGCGGATCGGCGTCTTCTACCTCGGTTCGATCTTCGTGGTGCTGACCCTGCTGCCGTGGAACGACCCCTCGATCACCGAGAAGGGCTCCTACGTGGCGGCCCTGGACTCGATCGGCATCGCGCACGCGGGCACCATCATGGAGGTCATCGTCCTGACCGCCGTGCTGTCCTGCCTGAACTCGGGCCTGTACACGGCCTCCCGGATGGCCTTCTCCCTCGGTGAGCGCGGGGACGCCCCCAAGGCCTTCGCGAAGGTCAACGCCAAGGGCGTGCCGACCGCGGCCATCCTGGGCTCCACGGTCTTCGGCTTCGTGGCCGTCTACTTCAACTACGCGTTCAAGGACACGGTCTTCGACTTCCTCCTGAACTCCTCGGGTGCCATCGCGCTCTTCGTGTGGCTGGTGATCTGCTTCACCCAGCTGCGGATGCGCGGGATCCTGGTCCGCGAGGCCCCGGAGAAGCTGACCGTGAAGATGTGGCTGTTCCCGTGGCTGACCTGGGCCACCGCCGCGATGATCATGTTCGTGATCGGCTACATGTTCTTCGACGACGGCAACCGCCAGGTGGTCTCCCTCTCGGTGCTCGTCGCCGCGGTCGTGGTGGCGATCGGCGTGGTCCGCGATCGGGCCCGCAAGACCGAGCTGACCCCCTGACGCGGATCCGCTCCCGCCGAACGCCGAAGCCCCCGGACCTGTGCGAGGTCCGGGGGCTTCGGTCCGTCCGGGGCGGGGCGGGGATCCGCCCGGCGCGACGGTGGCACCGCGGGGGCGGCGGTGCGGCCGGCGGTTCAGCCGCGACGGCCGACCAGGCGCCAGACGGCGGGCAGCAGGCCCATGGCGAGGGCGGCCTTGAGGGCGTCGCCGATCAGGAAGGGCACCATGCCCGCGGCGATCGCGGCGGACAGGGACATCCCGGTGGCCAGGGCCAGGTAGGGCACGCCGACGGCGTAGACCACCAGGGAGCCCAGGGCCATCACGGCGGCGGTGCGCGGCACCGAGCGGTCGGCCCCGCGACGGGCCAGGGCGCCGACGACGGTGGAGGCCAGCAGCATGCCGAGCACGTAACCGAAGGTGGCGCCGCCCGCTCCGGCGGTGCCGCCCGCGAACCACGGCACGCCCGCCGTGCCGACCAGCGCGTACAGGGCCAGGGAGAGGAAGCCGCGGCCCGCGCCGAGGGAGGTGCCGATCAGCAGGGCGGCGAAGGTCTGGCCGGTGACGGGCACGACGAGACCGGGCACCTGCACGGAGATCTGGGCGGCGACCCCCATCAGGGCGGCGCCGCCGGCCACCAGGGCCACGTCACGGGTGCGGCCCGTGGCGGGGATCAGGTCGGCGAGGACGGTACCGGGCCGGGCGTGGACGGATGCGGTGCTCATGGGGGCTCCGGGAGGTGCGAACGGCAGGGGCCCGGGGCGGGCCCGCGCGGCGGGCCGGGGACGCCCCCGGGCGGGGACACCCGTGACGCTATCCGCGCGGCGGCGGGGCCCCACCATGCCCGGAACACAAAGCATCGGCGCGGTGCTTGGTGGGGATTCGACAAAGCGCGCCCGGCGCGCCGATCGGAAGGTGATCCACCTCACGGGCACGATCGCACAAGAGATCCGTTTTGCCTACGGGACCGGAACTCGGGGACACTGTAGGGTCCCGCCAATCCTCGCGGAGCCCCCACTGCCGCCTCACTTCTGAGAGTACGAGCACCCTCATGCAAGACCCTCTGCCCGCTGAGCCGCTCTCCCACGGCCTCAAGCAGCGCCACCTGACCATGCTGGGCCTCGGCGGCGTCATCGGCGCCGGCCTGTTCGTGGGCTCCGGCGCGGGGATCACCCTGGCCGGTCCCGGCATCATCGTGTCCTATCTGCTCGCGGGTGCCCTCGCGATGCTGGTGATGCGGATGCTGGGCGAGATGTCCGCCGCGATGCCCGCCTCCGGTTCCTTCTCCGTGCACGCGGAGCGGGCCCTGGGCCGGTGGGCCGGTTTCTCGGTGGGCTGGCTGTACTGGTTCCTGCTGGTGGTGGTGCTCGCGGTGGAGGCCACCGGAGCGGCGAAGATCGCCAACGGCTGGGTGCCGGGGATCCCGCAGTGGGCCTGGGTGCTCCTCTTCATGGTGGTCTTCACGGTGGCCAACCTGGCCGCGGTGAAGAACTTCGGCGAGTTCGAGTTCTGGTTCGCCGCCCTCAAGGTGGGCGCGATCGTCCTCTTCCTGGTGTTGGGCACCCTGGCCGTCTTCGGCATGCTGCCGGACACCGACCCGGTGGGCCTGGCCAACCTGACCGGACAGGGCGGCTTCCTGCCGAACGGCTGGTCCGGGGTGGTCTCCGGGGTATTGGCCGTGGTCTTCGCCTTCGGCGGCCTGGAGGTGGTCACCATCGCGGCGGCCGAGTCCGAGGACCCGGCGCGTTCGGTGTCGCGGGCGGTACGCAGCGCGGTGTGGCGCATCCTCCTCTTCTACGTGGGCTCGATGCTGGTGATCGTCACGCTGCTGCCGTGGGACTCCCTGGAGCCGGGGCAGAGCCCGTACGTGGCCGTGCTGGACTCGATCGGGATCCCCTCGGCCGGGCAGATCATGAACGTGGTCGTGTTCGTGGCCCTGTTGTCGGCGCTCAACGCCAACCTCTACGGGTCCTCCCGGATGGTGTTCTCGCTGGCCGAGCGCGGGGAGGCGCCGCGGGCGCTGCTGCGGGTCTCGCCGGGCGGGGTGCCGCGGCCCGCGGTGTTCGCCTCGGTGGCCTTCGGCTTCGTCTCGGTGGTGCTGAACCTGCTGTGGCCCGACACGATCTTCCTGTACATGCTGAACGCGGTCGGCGCGGTGCTGCTGTTCGTGTGGGCGCTGATCGCGGTGTCGCAGCTGCGGCTGCGGCGGCGGATCGAGCGGGAGACCCCGGAGCTGCTGGTGCTGAGGATGTGGGCGTTCCCGTACCTGACGTGGGCGGCGCTCGTCGCGATGGCGGTGGTGCTGGTGCTGATGCTCTTCGACGACGCGGCGCGACCGCAGCTGCTGTGGTCGGGCGGCGCCGCCGCGGCGGTGCTGGCGGTGGCCTGGTACCGCGAGCTGCGGTCCCGACGGGTCGAGGAGGTCCGGTCCTAGCGGATCGGGACAGGACGTACGGGCGGAGGGCCCGGGGCGGTGCGCCCCGGGCCCTCCGGCGTTCCCGGACCGGGACGAAACGCTCGGGAGTGCCGGAGCGATCACGTCGCGTACCGCAATCGTCCGAATATCGGACGGCAACCGTCCGATCAGCGGACACCTGCTCATACTGACGGCCGATCTCCCGTCCCTCCGCAACCGGACAGGCACCCCATGAGCCAGACCCTCACGCCCCCCGGGCAGCAGAACGAGGCCGCCGACGCGGCCGCCCCGTCCCCGCTGTCGAACGGCCTCAAGCAGCGCCACCTTTCGATGATCGCCCTCGGCGGGGTCATCGGGGCCGGGCTCTTCGTGGGTTCGGGCGCGGGCATCGCGGCGGCCGGGCCCTCGATCGTGCTGGCGTACGCCGCGTCCGGTCTGCTGGTGATGTTCGTGATGCGGATGCTGGGCGAGATGTCCGCCGCGAACCCGGCCTCCGGGTCCTTCTCCGTGCACGCCGAGCGGGCCATCGGCCCGTGGGCGGGCTTCACCGCGGGCTGGATGTTCTGGACCCTGCTGTGCGTGGGCGTGGCCATCGAGGCCATCGGCGCGGCGCAGATCATGGTGGGCTGGTTCCCGGGCACCCCCTCGTGGATGTGGGTGCTGGTGTTCATGGCCGTCTTCTGCGGCAGCAACCTGGCCGCGGTCTCCCACTTCGGCGAGTTCGAGTTCTGGTTCGCGGCCCTGAAGATCGGTGCCATCGCGCTGTTCCTGACCCTGGGCACCCTGGCCGTCCTGGGCCTGCTGCCCGGCACCGACTCCCCCGGCGCGAGCAACCTGCTGCACGACGGCGGCTTCCTGCCCAACGGCGTGGAGGGCCTGCTGGTCGGTCTGTTGGCCTCGGTGGTCGCCTACGGCGGACTGGAGACGGTGACCATCGCGGCCGCCGAGTCCGACGACCCGGTGCGCGGCGTGGCCAAGGCCGTGCGGACCACGATGTGGCGGATCGCCATCGTGTACGTGGGCTCCATGCTGGTCATCGTGACCCTGGTGCCGTGGAACGCGGAGAGCACCGCCAAGGCCCCGTACGCCGCGGCCCTGGACAGCCTGGGCATCCCCGGCGCCGCCCAGATCATGAACGTGGTCATCCTGATCGCCCTGCTGTCCGCGATGAACGCCAACATCTACGGCTCCTCGCGCATGGCGTACTCGCTCGTCAGCCGCGGACAGGGGCCGAAGGCCCTGGGCAAGGTGGCCGGACGGGTGCCCCGGCGGGCGGTGCTGGCCTCCTCGGGCTTCGGCTTCGTCACCGTGCTGCTGTCCTACTGGTACCCGGACACCCTGTTCGCCTGGCTGTTGAACATGGTCGGCGGCGTGATCCTCGTGGTGTGGGGCTTCATCGCGGTCTCGCAGTTCGTGCTGCGGCGGCGGCTGGAGCGCGAGGCCCCGGAGAAGCTGGTCGTGAAGATGTGGGGCTTCCCCTATCTCACCTGGGTGGCGCTGGCCGGCGTGGTGGCCGTGCTGGGCCTGATGGTCTGGGACGAGGACACCCGCAGCCAGGTGCTCTTCACCGGCGGCCTGACGGTGGCCCTGGTGATCGCGGGGCTGGTGAACCAGCGCCGCGATTCCGTCCGGAACTGATCCACCGGACCCCTTGCGCACGCCCCGGAGGCGGGCTCCCGACAGCGGGAGCCCGCCTTCCGCGTACTCAGGTAACCCTTACATGAGCTGCGGAATAGATACTGCTAGCGTGCAGTTGCGCATTCATTGCAATAAGCATCAGCTATAGCCGTGAGCACGTTGAGGGGACCGGATCCGAACATGGCCATCTACACGCTTCCTGAGCTGCCGTACGAGTACTCGGCGCTGGAGCCGGTGATCAACCCGCAGATCATCGAGCTGCACCACGACAAGCACCACGCGGCGTACGTGACGGGTGCGAACAACACCCTGGAGCAGCTGGAGGAGGCGCGCGAGAAGGAGAACTGGGGCGCGCTGAACGGCCTGGAGAAGAACCTGGCCTTCCACCTCTCCGGCCACATCCTGCACTCCATCTACTGGCACAACATGGCCAGCCCGAAGACCGGCGAGGGTGGCGGCGAGCCCACCGCGGCCGACGGCGTGGGCGAGCTCGCCGACGCGATCACCGAATCCTTCGGCTCCTTCGCGAAGTTCAAGAAGCAGCTGACCTTCGCCTCCTCCGCCACCCAGGGCTCCGGCTGGGGCGTCCTGGCCTACGAGCCGGTCAGCGGCCGCCTGGTCGTCGAGCAGGTCTACGACCACCAGGGCAACATCGGCGTGGCCAGCACCCCGATCCTGGTCTTCGACGCCTGGGAGCACGCCTTCTACCTGCAGTACAAGAACCAGAAGGTGGACTTCATCGAGGCGATGTGGAACGTCGTCAACTGGCAGGACGTGGCCAAGCGCTACGCCGACGCCAAGGCGAACACCCCGCTGCTGATCCCCGTCAAGGGCTGATCGCACCCCACGGACCGTCCGCCTCGTGATCGTCTTCTCAACCTTCACCGAGCGGACGTGAAGAACGGGAAGCCCCCGCGAAGACGTGATTCGCGGGGGCTTCCTGTGTTCCCGGACGGTCCGTTCCCCCTGGGGACCCCGGGGAGAACGGGGACTCCCGGGTCCGCGACGGCCGTCGCGGGCCTCCGGAGGCTTTCGGCTCAGGCGAAGCTCGGGCCCTCGGTGCGGCTGCGCTTGATCTCGTAGAAGCCGGGGGTGGCGGCCACCAGCAGGGTGCCGTCCCACAGCCGGGCCGCGTCCTCGCCCTTCGGGGTGGGGGTGACCACCGGTCCGAAGAAGGCCACGTCCTCGCCGCGCGGGCCCGGCACCGAGATGATCGGCGTGCCCACGTCCTGTCCGACCTTGTCGATGCCCGCCGCGTGCGAGGCGCGCAGCTCCGCGTCGAAGGCGTCGGAGTCGGCGAACTCGATCAGCTCCGCCGGCAGCCCGACCTCGGCCAGCGCCGCGGCTATCACCTCGGTGGTGTTGCCCAGGCCCTCGTTGTGGATCCGGGTGCCCAAGGCCGCGTACAGCTTGCCGGTGACCTCGGGGCCGTGCTTCTGCTCGGCGGCCACCACCACGCGGATGGGGCGCAGCCCCACGGGGCCGAGCTGGGCCCGGTACTCCTCGGGCAGCTGGTCGAGCTTGTCCTCGTTCAGGACCACCAGGCTCATGGGACGCCAGCGCACCCGCACGTCCCGGACCTTCTCGACCTCCGCCATCCAGCGGGAGGTCATCCAGGCCCAGGGGCAGAGCGGGTCGAACCAGAAATCGACCGGGGTCTTCGCGTCCGCCTGCGTGTCAGTCATGTCTCTTCCCTCTGTTTCACCGGTCAGCGGCCCGGAACACGGGCATCCCTGAGGGCAACCGGCCGTGGGGACCGCACATTCCCCGTGGGAGTATTCGACCGTTGAAGGCGAACTTGCACGAAGGAGTGCCCGTGCCCGGTGAGAATCTGTCCCGCGAGGAGGCCCGTGAGCGGGCCGAGCTGCTCTCCGTCGACGCCTACGAGGTCGCGCTCGACCTCCGTTCGGCGGTGGACGAGGCCGAGCCCGCGGACGGGCCCCGCACCTTCCGGTCGGTGACGACGATCCGGTTCCGCTCCGCGACGGCCGGGGCCACGAGCTTCGCCGACCTGATCGCCCCCTCCGTGAACGCGGTCACGCTCAACGGGCGCGCCCTGGACCCGGCCGAGGTCTTCGACGGGGCCCGGATCGTCCTCGCGGACCTGGCCGCCGAGAACGTCCTGACCGTGGACGCGAACTGCGCGTACAGCCGGACCGGCGAGGGCATGCACCGCTTCGTCGACCCCGAGGACGGCGAGGTGTACCTGTACACCCAGTACGAGCCGGCCGACTCGCGCCGGGTCTTCGCCAACTTCGAGCAGCCCGACCTCAAGGCCCCGTACCGCTTCACGGTGACCGCGCCCGAGGGCTGGCAGGTCTGGAGCAACGGGGCCGAGGAGTCCCGCGAGGGGGACACGCGGACCTTCGCGGAGACCGCGCCGATCTCCACGTACATCACCTGTGTGGTGGCGGGTCCCTACCACTACGTGACGGACACCTACACGCGCGGGGACCTGACCATCCCGCTGGGCGCGATGTGCCGGAAGGGGCTGGCGAAGCACTTCGACGCGGACGACGTCTTCCTCGTCACCAAGCAGGGCTTCGACTTCTTCCACGAGCACTTCGACTACCCGTACCCCTTCGGGAAGTACGACCAGGCCTTCGTGCCCGAGTACAACCTCGGCGCGATGGAGAACCCGGGCATGGTCACCTTCCGCGAGGAGTACATCTTCCGCGGCAAGGTCACCCGCGCCTCCTACGAGCGCCGCTGCAACACGATCCTGCACGAGATGGCGCACATGTGGTTCGGCGACCTGGTCACCATGAAGTGGTGGGACGACCTGTGGCTGAAGGAGTCCTTCGCGGACTTCATGGGCACCTTCTCGCAGGTCGAGGCCACCCGCTTCGACCAGGCGTGGGTGACCTTCGCCAACAACCGCAAGGCCTGGGCCTACCGCGCCGACCAGCTGCCCTCCACCCACCCCATCACGGCCGACATCCGTGACCTGGAGGACGCCAAGCTGAACTTCGACGGCATCACCTACGCCAAGGGCGCGGCCGTCCTCAAGCAGCTGGTGGCCTACGCCGGTCGGGACGCCTTCCTGGAGGGCGCCCGCCGCTACTTCAAGGCCCACGCCTACGGCAACACCACCCTCGACGACCTGCTGTCGGTGCTCGCCGAGGTCTCCGGCCGGGACATGGCCGAGTGGTCCCGCGCCTGGCTCCAGACCGCCGGCGTGAACGCCCTCACCCCCGACGTCACCCTCGACGCCGCGGGCCGGGTCACGGAGCTGGCCGTGCTCCAGGACGGGGAGCTGCTGCGCCCGCACCGGGTGGCGGTGGGCCTGTACCGCCGCGAGGCCGGGGAGCTGGTCCGCTACGCGCGTGCGGAGGCCGACGTGGCCGGGGCCCGCACGGTCGTGGCGGAGCTGGCCGGCTCCGAGCGCCCGGACCTGGTGCTCGTCAACGACGAGGACCTCACCTACTGCAAGATCCGCTTCGACGGGGTCTCCCTGGAGACGCTGCGCGGGCACCTCGGGGAGCTGACCGACCCGCTCGCGCGGGCCCTGTGCTGGTCGGCGCTGTGGAACCTGACCCGTGACGGGCTGATGCCCGCCCGGGACTTCGTCGCGCTGGTCCTGGCCTTCGCCGGCCGGGAGAGCGACGTGGGCGTGCTCCAGATGCTGCACACCCAGGCCGGCGGGGCGATCACCCACTATGCGGCCCCGGCCTGGCGCGAGGAGGGCTCCCGGCAGCTGGCGGCGGGCGCCCTGCGCGAGCTGCGCGGGGCCGAGCCGGGCTCCGAGCACCAGCTGACCTGGGCCCGGTTCTTCGCGGCGAGCGCCACCACCGACGAGGACTTCGGGCTGCTGCGCGGGCTGCTGGACGGCACCGCCCGGATCGACGGGCTGGAGGTGGACCAGGAGCTGCGCTGGGACCTGCTGGCCCCGCTGACCGCGCACGGGCGCGCCGACGAGGAGGCCGTGGCGGCCGAACTGCGGCGGGACGACACCGCCTCCGGCAAGCGGCACGCGGTGCGCTGCCTGGCCTCGCGACCCTCGGCGGCGGTCAAGGCCCAGGCGTGGGCGGCGGCCGTGGAGTCGGACGCCCTGTCGAACGCCCTGGTGGAGGCGACGATCTCGGGCTTCGCCCAGCCCACCCAGCGGGAGCTTCTGACCCCGTACACGGAGAAGTACTTCGCCGTGATCGAGCGGGTCTGGCGGGAGCGGTCCATCCAGATCGGCATGCACGTGGTGCGGGGCCTGTACCCCTCCCTCCAGGACGACCCGGCCACGCTGGAGGCCACGGACGCCTGGCTGGCCGCGCACGAGGACGCGGCCCCCGCGCTGCGCCGCCTGGTGCTGGAGTGCCGGGACGACCTGGCCCGCGCCCTGCGCGGTCAGGCGTGCGACGGGGCCGCCGGCTGACTCACCCGATCGGCCTAGCGGGGCGGGGTCGTTTCGACCCCGCCCCACGGGTTTTCCGGGTCCCGCCGGCGGGTCGGGGCCCGTCACGGTCCGTTTCCCCGGACGCTCACGAAGGGCCAAGTCATGGCCAGTGGTTGACCCTCCGGTTGGCGACCGTCTCACAGGGCCACCGAAATGCGCTGCGCAGTGTCGGCAGTCGAACGCGCGTACTTTAGTGCGGGGTTGTCCGCATTTGTCGACGAGCGTGTAACAGCGGTTAGCGGGGGCGTCCCCGGCGGGAGACTCCGCGGCATGAACAACTCCCCCGCCCCGCACGGTGTCTCCGCCCCCGCCGCCGCCACCGCCGCCCCCCGCCCGCTGCACCACCTCACCGGCTCCCGGCCCCGCGTGCTGAACACCGCCCAGCTGCGGGAGCACGGGGTGACCTCCTCCGACACCGCCGAGCGCTGCCGGTCCGGCGGCCCCTGGCGGCAGTTGCTGCCCGGGGTGTTCCTGCTGCACCCGGGGCTGCCGACCAGCGAGGAGCGGCTGCACGCGGCCCTGCTGTACGCGGGCCGGCGCGGGGACGACGTGATGGTCACGGGCCTGGCGGCGCTGGCCCTGCACGGGTTCACCGCCGTCCCCGCACTGCCCGCCCTGGACCGGATCGACATCCTGGTGCCGGGTACCCGGCGGCTGCGGTCGGCCGGCTTCGCCCGGCTCGTCCGCGAGCACGACGCCCCGCTGCCGCAGGCCGTGACGGGGCTGCCGGTGGCCCCGGTGGCGCGGGCCCTGGCCGACGCGGTGGCCGGACTGGAGGACGCGGGCACGGTCCGACGGCTGCTGAGCGAGGCGGTGCGGGCCGGGCACTGCGAACCGGCCGCGATCGTGCGGGAGCTGACCCGGGCCCGGCTGCTGACCCGGGCGCACGTCACCGACGCCGTGGACTCCCTGCTGGCCGAGGGTCGGGCCATCGCCGAGGACCGGCTGTACGAACTGGTCCGCGTCTTCGGCCTGCCGGACCCGGTGTGGAACGTGGACCTGCGACTGCCCGGCGGGCCCCGGCTGGGCGGGGTGGACGCCTACTGGCCCGACCAGGCGGTGGCCGTGGAGCTGGACACCCGGGCGCCCCGGCAGGAGCGGGACGACCAGTGGGGTGAGTACGCCCGCAAGCGGGAGGACCTGGAGCGACTGGGCCTGACGGTCGTGTACGTCACCCCGCGCAAGCTCCGCGACCACGCCGAGCAGCAGGCCGCGGTCATCCGGACGGCGCTGACCGCCTCCGGGGACCGCGAGCCCGCCGCCTACCTGGTGGTGCTGCCCCGATGAGGCTCCGTCCCGGGATCCGCGGAGGGGGCGGATCCCGGGACGGGGCCGGAGACGGGGACGGGAGGGGGAACGGGCGGGTTGGCCGGGGAGTACTCGGGAGGGCTCCAGCGCAACCGCCCCGGGTGCAGGGCCGCCACCGCCGCGCCGATCCGGAACCGGACGGTGCGGGTGCCGTCCGCCCCGTACTCGGTCCGGGCGAGGCCGCTGAGCTGGAGGGTGGCCCCGGTCTCCCAGTCGGGGAAGAGGAGTCCGGCCCGCGGGTCCTCGGCCAGGTTCCCCAAGGTGAGGAACATGGCGTTGCCCGGGTAGTCGGGCCAGGCCAGCTCCGTGTCGGAGAGGACCCGGACGAAGCCGGGGTTCCCGCCCCGGTGGCTCGCCTCGACGGTGTCGCCCGCGGTGGTGGCGATGAAGAAGGTGTCCGCGGCCGAGACCGCGGCCCGCAGCTCCGGGGTGAGGGCGCTCCCCCGCCACCGGACCCCCGGCCCCACCGGTTCCAGGGCCACCGGCTGCCTCTTCTGGAGGTACTTGGGGCAGTTGGAGAACACCCGCTCGGCACTCACGGAGAACCCGTCCGCGCGAGCGCCGCCCTCCCCGCGTGGCCGGATCCGGCCGTCCAGGCGCATCCGGCGCCGGGTCCGCGGATCGAGGGCGAGGGTGCCCACGGGGGTCCCCGCGACGCCCACCGCGCCGGCGAGCGGATCCCCCTCGGGCAGGCCGCCGTCGACGATCATCCGGTCCGGGCCGACCGCCCGCGCGAACCCGGGCGGGCCGGTCAACAGGGAGGCCCAGACCCGGCCCTCCGGCCCCGGGGCGTCGGCCGCGCCGAGCACCAGGTGCGGCTGGAGGCCCAGGAAGGCGGCCGCGACCTCCCGGATCCCGGGGCCGACGGAACGACCCACGTGGTCGGCGAGCTCACGGACCCCGACCCGGTCCTGCACGGCCCGGGCCCCCGGCCGGTACGGCCCCACTACGGCGGACACCATGGCTCCGCCCTCCTCTCCTGATTCCCGCTGCTCCCGCTCCCCCGCCGACCCGCCGGCGCTGCTCCCGATTCCCCGCCGTCCTAGAAGAACCCGCAGGTCGGGGCCGCCCCACTCGGGGCGGGCGCGGATTCCGCGCCCGCCGGCACGGAGATCTCCAGTCGAGTGCCGTCCGGGTCGTGGAAGAAGATCCCGCCGGAGGCCGCGCCCTCGGCGTGCGCCACGATCCCCTCGTGCGCGAAGGCGGCCCCGTACGCGCGCAGCCGCTCCTCGAAGACCCGGACCTCCGCGGGCGAGCCGGCCGTCCAGGCCAGGTGGTGCAGTCCGGCGGCGGTCGGGGAGAAGGGGCCCGCGGCCTGTTCCCACAGGGTCAGGACCAGCGCGCCGCCCTGCCCCAGGAAGGCGAAGCGGCGCCCCTCCTCGTCGCCCCGTCCCAGCTCGGCGAAACCGAGCACGTCCCGGTAGAAGGCGAGCGAGCGCTCCAGGTCGGTGACGTTGAGGCCGGTGTGGCCGGGGGCCAGGGCGGGGGCGGTACCGGTGGTGGCGGTCTCGCCGACGGTCACGGTCATGGCCGGATCCTTTCGCTGGTACGAGGCGCGCCGACAGGGCGGCGCACGCCGGGATCTCCGGGTATCTAACCTGTCACTGAAACTTTAAGGGTTAGTTCGCCGAGGGTCAACCGGTCACCTACTCTTGAGGGGTTAGCCGAGCGAGGAGTGCCCGACCATGACCGCCACCACCGACCCGCGCCCCCTCACCGGGGAGCCCGTCAGCCTGGACCTGCTGAACACCCGCTGGCGGCACGAGGGCGAGGACCTGGACCTGTTCGCCGGAGCAGCGGGCCTGAGCCGGATGGAGGGGCTGACGCTCTGGCTCCGGTCGGCCGGGCTCGCGGACCGGTTCCGCGCGGACGCGCCGACCCTGATCCACCTGCTGACCGCACGGGAGGCGCTGGCCCGGATCACGACCGACCCCGAGGACCCGGCCGCCCGCTCCCTGCTGGACGCCGTGCTCGGACACGGCAGGATCCGACCGACCCTGACCGCCGAAGGCCCGGGCGAGGTGCCCGAGTTCGAGGACCGGGCCTGGGGGCCCGCCTGGACCGCCGCGCACGACTACCTGCGGTTGCTGCGCACCGCCCCCGAGCGGATCCGAACCTGCGCCCACGAGGCGTGCGTTCTTCACTTCTTCGACACCTCGCGCAACGGCACCCGGCGCTGGTGCTCGATGGCCATCTGCGGAAACCGGGCCAAAGCCTCCCGTCACTACGCGCGTTCCCGCGAAGACCACTGAGTCGACAAATCGACTTGTGAAGATCGTTTGACCCTGCGGGCTCGTACCGGTCTGTCCCGGTACGAGCCCGCTGACGCATCCCGTGCGGTGGCGGGTGTCCGCCATGGCGGCAGCCCGTACCCGACAGCCCTCCCCAAACAGCTGTCACGTGAGGAAAGCTGACCGGTCATCCGGCACCGAAATCCGGACCGTTCCTTTCACTTATCAGGGATGCTGATGACCCTCGAATCCCCCAGTTCGATATCCGGGGCCAGACGCGCCGCGCGCGTCGCGGCCGCAGCGGGCCTGGTGGCCGCCCTGGCCGCCACCGGTCCCGTCCCGGCGTTCGCCGCCGTCACCGCGGGTGACCCGGCTGCGACCGCCCCGGTGAAGTCCGCCGCCGACAAGCTCGGTTCCGAGGACGCCAAGCTCCTCGACGAGGCCGAGGCCAAGGGCGAGAAGACCGTCACCGCGATGGTCGCCACCGCCCCCGGCGCCACCGAGCAGGTCGCCGCGCAGCTGGACGCCGTCCCCGGCGCCTCCGTGGGCAAGACCTACGACAAGCTGGGCTACGTCCGCGCGACCCTGCCCACCGGCAAGGCCGAGGCCGCCCTGAAGGCCGCCGCCAAGCTCTCGTCCGTGCACGGCATCGACCTGCGCCACGAGATCAAGCTGGAGGACCCGCGCCCGAACTCCGACCGCGAGACGGGCACCGTCAAGCGCAAGGGCTCGGCCGCCTACCCGGCCCCCGGCAAGTCCACCCCGGCGAAGAACCCGTACAACCCGTCCTTCGAGACCGGTGCGGTGGACTTCGTCAAGAAGAACCCCAAGGCCGACGGCCGCGGCGTGACCATCGGTGTCCTGGACTCCGGCGTGGACCTGGGCCACCCGGCCCTCCAGAAGACCACCACCGGCGAGCGCAAGATCGTCGACTGGGTCACCGCCACCGACCCGCTGGTGGACTCGGACGGCACCTGGCGCGCCCAGATCAACCCGGTCCCGGGCGGCACCTTCAGCATCGGCGGACAGACCTGGAAGGCCCCCGAGGGCACCGGCTTCCAGTGGAGCCGCTTCTCCGAGTCGATCACCGCGACCGGCGACATGGCGGGCGACGTCAACCGCGACGGCGACACCACCGACCGCTTCGGCCTGCTGTACGACCCGGCCACGGGCACGGTCCGCGTGGACACCGACCAGAACGGCGACTTCACGGACAACGAGCCGATGAAGCCGTACAAGGACGGGTTCCAGATCGGCTACTTCGGTACCGACGACCCGGCCACCGAGGTCGCCGAGCGGATCCCGTTCGTCATCGAGATCCGCAAGGACGTCCCGATGGACCCGGCCGGCGGCGACTGGGTCGGCAAGAAGGCCGACTTCGTCAACATCGGCATCATCGAGTCCGAGCACGGCACCCACGTCGCGGGCATCACCGCCGCGAACAGCCTGTTCGGCGGCAAGATGAACGGTGCCGCTCCCGGCGCCAAGGTCGTCTCCTCCCGCGCCTGCTCCTGGGGCGGCGGCTGCACCAACGTCGCGCTGACCGAGGGCATGATCGACCTCGTCGTCAACCGCGGCGTGGACATCGTCAACATGTCCATCGGTGGTCTCCCGGCCCTGAACGACGGCAACAACGCCCGTTCCGAGCTGTACACCCGCCTCATCGACACCTACGGCGTCCAGCTGGTCATCTCGGCCGGCAACTCGGGCCCGGGCGTCAACACCATCGGCGACCCCTCGCTGGCCGACAAGGTCATCAGCGTCGGTGCCGCGGTCTCCAAGGACACCTGGGCCGCCAACTACGGCTCCGAGGTCTCCAAGCAGTACGCGATGTTCCCCTTCTCCTCCCGCGGCCCGCGTGAGGACGGCGGCCTGACCCCGGTCATCACCGCCCCGGGCGCCTCCATCAACACCATCCAGACCTGGCTGCCCGGCGCGCCGGTCAAGGAGGCGGGCTACACCCTGCCCGCCGGCTACGGCATGCTCCAGGGCACCTCGATGTCCTCCCCGCAGGCCGCCGGCTCCGCCGCCCTGCTGCTGTCGGCCGCCAAGCAGGCCAAGGTCTCGCTGACCCCGGCCGTCCTGCGCACCGCGCTGACCAGCACCGCGAAGAAGATCAAGGGCTACCAGGCGCACGAGCAGGGCGCCGGTCTGATCGACGTCGTCGCGGCCTGGAAGTCCATCGAGCGCAACGCCACCGCCCACGACTACACGGTCAAGGCCCCGGTGGACACCGCGATCGACCAGTTCCTGAAGACCCCGGGCTTCGGCACCGGCCTGTACGACCGTGAGGGCGGCCTCAAGGTCGGCCAGAAGAAGGTCTACGACGTGGTGGTCACCCGCACCACCGGCCCGAAGTACGGCGTCCGTCACGACCTGTCGTGGCGCAACGACGACGGCACCTTCAAGGTCGTCGGCGGCTACGACTACGCCACGCTGCCCCTGAACAAGCCCGTCACCATCAAGGTCGAGGCCAAGGCCACGACCGAGGGCGTGCACAGCGGCATCCTGCAGCTGGACGACGAGACCACCGAGGGCATCGACAAGCAGGTCCTCACCACGGTCGTGGTCGCCAAGCAGCTGACGAAGCCGAACTTCGGCTTCACCGCCTCCTCCAAGGTGCAGCGCAACAGCCACCACTCGTACTTCGTGAACGTCCCGGCGGGCGCCAAGAGCCTGGAGATCTCCCTCGGCGGGCTCGCCGCGGGCAGCCAGACCCGGTTCATCTCCCTGCACCCGTACGGCGTGCCGGTGGAGAACACCGCCACGACGAACTGCTACCCGAACTACGACAACCCGGCCAACACCTGCCGCCCCGACCTGCGTTCGCACGCGAACCCGCAGCCGGGCGTCTGGGAGATCGAGGTCGAGTCCCGCCGCACCTCCCCGCTGCTGGACAACCCGTACACCCTGAACGTGAACGTCCTGGGTGTCGCCTTCGACCCGGCCGTGCAGGTCCTGCCCGAGGCCAAGATCGGCACCCCGGCGCCGGTCCAGTGGAAGGTCACCAACAACTGGGCGGCCCTCCAGGGCACCCTCAAGGGCGGCGGCCTGGGCTCGGCGAAGGTCGCCAAGCCGACCATCGCCAACGGTGAGACCCAGACCAGCGAGATCGTCGTCGGCGCGGGCGCCTCGCGCCTGGACGTCGCCATCGGCAAGGTCTCCGACGCCGGTGCCGACCTGGACCTGGAGCTCTACAAGGACGGCGTGCGCGTCGCCTACGCGGCCGACGGCGACTCCGAGGAGGCCGTGAGCGTCCCGAACCCGGCCGCCGGCACCTACACCGTCAAGGTCATCGGCTACGCCATCCCGGCGGGCACCACGACCTACGACTACCGCGACGTGTACTTCGCCGACTCCCTGGGCTCCATCCAGGTCGACGACGCCACGCCGGTCAACCTCGCCAACGGCGGCAGCGCCACCTTCAACGCGAAGGTGATCGTCGGCAGCGCGGCCCCCGAGGGCCGTCAGTTCTTCGGTGAGGTCCAGCTCCTGAACTCCCGCGGCACCGCCGCGGGCACGGGCAGCGTGCAGATCGACAAGGTCACCCCGTAAGGGAACGACCGGGTCACCCCGTGAGGGGCTGACCGCGCGCCCCTGAGGGCGTGAGCACGACGGAGGGGCGGACGCCGACGGCGTCCGCCCCTCCCGCGTTTCCCGGTGCCCACCCCCCTCCGGCGGGCCCCGGGCCACCGATCGGCGACGGGCCGTGTCCTCCGGCCCGTCGCCGCGGCTCAGCCCTTCAGCGAGCGCAGGTCCTGGGCGTAGGTGCCGACGGCGTGGGCGATGACGTCCACGTTGGTGTCGAAGAACTTCCGGTCGATGTTCTTCAGGGTGTCGCCCGCGCCGTGGTAGTTCGGGTCGTAGGCCACCCCGGCCTTGCCGCCGTAACGGGCGGCCTGCTCGGGGGTCTTGATGCCCTCGGCGCCGGTGAAGGTGCCGCCCGCCGGGATGCCGTTGGCGATGAACGGGCCGTAGTCGGAGCGGCCGTCGAAGTCGCTGCCCTCGTGGGCCTTGCCGCGCTTGTCGAGGAAGCGGTTGATCAGGCGCTCGATCTGGGCGGAGCCGGCCGGTCCGGCGCCCTCGCCGGTCTTGTCCGAGTCGTCTCCGTCGTAGACGAACTGGGCGGCGTTGGGCGAGCCGATCATGTCGAAGTTCAGGTAGAGCGCGATGTTCTTCTTCTGCTTCGCGGTCAGCTTCGAGACGTAGTGCTCCGAGCCGAGCAGGCCCAGCTCCTCGGCGGACCACCAGGCGAAGCGCACCTTGTTGGCGGGCTGCTCGCCGGTCTTGCGGGTCTGCTCGGCGAGCTTCAGGGCCACCTCCAGCAGACCGGCGGAGCCGGTGCCGTTGTCGTTGATGCCCGGCCCCTCCTTCACCGAGTCCAGGTGGCTGCCGAGGGCGACGACCCGGTCGGCGCGACCGCCGCGGGTCTCCGCGATCACGTTCCGGGTGGCGCGCTGGACGTGCTTCTGGTCCAGCTCCAGCTTGACCTTGACCTCGCCCTTGGCGACGGCCGCGGTGAGGGCCTCACCGTCGGCGAGGGAGATGCCCGCGGAGGGGATCAGGCCCTCGGAGGGGGCGGAGAAGCCGCCGTGCACCGGGGTGGTGCCGCTGTGGTTGAAGACGATCACGCCGAGGGCGCCCGCCGCGGCGGCGGCCCGCTGCTTCTCCACGAAGGTGCAGGTGCCGCGCTTGACCAGGGCGATCTTCCCCTTGAAGGCACCGGCCGGGTAGTCGGCGGCGTCGCAGCCGGGGGTGTCGTCCACCCGCGCGAGGGCCAGCGGGGCGGTCAGCCCGCCCTTGGGGGTGGAGGGGGTGAAGGTGAAGGCGGCGGTCTCCAGCGTGCGGGCGGGCGTGCCCAGGACGGTGGTCTTCTCCTTCTTGGTCTGCGCCTCGTAGATGGTGAAGTCCTGGTACGAGACCTTGTAGCCGGCCTTCTTCAGCAGGCCGTGCACGTAGGCGGCGGAGGCGTCGTAGCCGGCGGTGCCCGCGGCCCGGTTGCCGCCGTGGGCGTCGGCGATCTGCTGGAACTTCACCAGGTGGCGGTAGGCGCTCTTGCCGGAGGCCGCCTCCACCAGGCGGCTCGCGAGGCGGCCGCCGTCCCCGGCGGAGCGGTCGTGGGCCACGGCGGGGGTGGCGGTGAGCAGGAGGGGTGTGGCGACGGCGGCGGTGACGAGGGCCGCTATGGTCCGCTGGCGGTGGGCGCGCACGGTGGTTCTCCCCGGATTGCTGTGGTGCGGTCGGTGTCGGTCGGGCGCGGGCCGGTGCGGCTCCGCGCTCGGGCCCCGCACACCGGGGCGGCCGGTGAGGGCGGCCACCCGTTCGGTGCGCGGAACACGTGTCCGGATATCGGTCACGTAGCAGGGACCGTAGCCACTCCGGAGCACCCCGGACGCCCGATCCGGGCTCCGGCAACGAGCCCGCCACATACTTGTCATACCGCCCGCCGGACGGAGGGCCCCGGGAGACCGGACGGAGGCCCCGGCCGGGGTCCCGGAGGCGGCCGGTCCGTACTGCGGACAATGGATTGGACAAGCGGCCAGGGTCCGCACGCATGATGGAGCAGGCTTGCCCCCGCTGCACGTACAGAAGGAGTCACCGTGAGGGTCGGAATCGTCGGAGCCACCGGACAGGTCGGCACAGTCATGCGCGCGATCCTCGCCGAGCGGAAGTTCCCGGTGGACGAGCTGCGCCTGTTCGCCTCGGCGCGCTCCGCGGGCTCCACCCTCGACTGGGAGGGCACGGAGGTGACCGTCGAGGACGCGTCCACCGCCGACTACTCCGGCCTGGACATCGTGCTCTTCTCCGCCGGCGGCGCCACCTCGCGCGCCCTCGCCGAGAAGGTCGCCTCCCAGGGCGCCGTCGTGATCGACAACTCCTCCGCCTGGCGCGGCGACCCCGAGGTCCCGCTCGTGGTCTCCGAGGTGAACCCGCACGCGGTGGCGAACCGCCCCAAGGGCATCATCGCCAACCCGAACTGCACCACGATGGCCGCGATGCCCGTGTTGCGCCCCCTCCACGAGGAGGCCGGGCTGACCGCGCTGGTCGCCACCACCTACCAGGCCGTGTCCGGATCCGGCGTGGCCGGCGTGGCCGAGCTGAAGACCCAGGCGTGCGCGGTGGCCGAGGCCGCCGACCAGCTCGCCTTCGACGGGGAGTCCGTCGAGTTCCCGGAGCCCGGCGTCTACAAGCGCCCGATCGCCTTCAACGTGGTCCCGCTCGCCGGCTCGATCGTGGACGACGGCTCCTTCGAGACCGACGAGGAGCAGAAGCTCCGCAACGAGTCCCGCAAGATCCTGGAGATCCCGGGCCTGAAGGTCTCCGGCACCTGCGTGCGCGTGCCGGTCTTCTCCGGCCACTCCCTCCAGGTCAACGCCCGCTTCGACCGACCGATCGGCGTGGAGCGCGCCTACGAGCTGCTCAAGGACGCCCCGGGCGTGGAGCTCTCCGAGATTCCCACCCCGCTCCAGGCGGCCGGCAAGGACGCCTCGTACGTGGGCCGGATCCGGGTGGACGAGACCGTGGAGCACGGCCTCGCGATCTTCCTGTCCAACGACAACCTCCGCAAGGGCGCGGCCCTCAACGCCGTGCAGATCGCGGAACTGGTCGCGGACGAGCTGCGCCAGGGCTGATCCACGGCTTCCCCGCACCGTCCCCGGAGGGCGGCACCCGGCCCGGGTGCCGCCCTCCGGCACGTCCGGGTGGGGGCCGTGATTACCGAAGGCGGCCGGCGGACCGGGCGTGCAAGGATGACCCGGAACGTCACCATCGAAGGAGATGAACGCGTGCCAGGCACGAATCTGACCCGTGAAGAGGCCCAGCAGCGGGCGGAACTGCTCACCGTCGACTCGTACGAGATCGACCTCGACCTGAGCGGCGCGCAGGAGGGCGGCACCTACCGGTCCGTGACCACGGTGCGCTTCGACTCCGCGGAGGCCGGCGCGGAGACCTTCATCGACCTGGTCGCGCCCGCGGTGCACGAGGTCGTGCTGAACGGCAAGGCCCTGGACGTTGCCGCGGTGTTCCGGGACTCGCGGATCGCGCTGAAGCGCCTGGCCGCCGGGTCGAACGTGCTGAAGGTGGTCGCGGACTGCGCGTACACCAACACCGGCGAGGGTCTGCACCGGTTCGTGGACCCGGTGGACGAGCAGGCCTACCTGTACACCCAGTTCGAGGTGCCGGACGCCCGCCGGGTGTTCGCGAGCTTCGAGCAGCCCGACCTGAAGGCGACCTTCCGGTTCACCGTGAAGGCCCCGGCGGGCTGGACGGTCATCTCGAACTCCCCGACCCCGGAGCCGGTGGACCACGTCTGGTCCTTCGAGCCCACCCCGCGGATCTCCACGTACATCACCGCGCTGATCGTGGGCCCGTACCACGCGGTGCACAGCTCCTACGAGGGCCCGGACGGGCAGTCGGTGCCGCTGGGCATCTACTGCCGCCCGTCGCTGGCGGAGTTCCTGGACGCGGACGCCGTCTTCGAGGTCACCCGGCAGGGCTTCGACTGGTTCCAGGAGAAGTTCGACTACGCCTACCCGTTCGCCAAGTACGACCAGCTCTTCGTGCCGGAGTTCAACGCGGGCGCGATGGAGAACGCGGGCGCCGTCACCATCCGCGACCAGTACGTGTTCCGGTCGAAGGTGACCGACGCCGCGTACGAGGTGCGGGCGGAGACCATCCTCCACGAGCTGGCCCACATGTGGTTCGGCGACCTGGTCACCATGGAGTGGTGGAACGACCTGTGGCTGAACGAGTCGTTCGCCACCTACACCTCCATCGCCTGCCAGGCGTACCACCCCGAGTCGCGCTGGCCGCACGCGTGGACCAGCTTCGCGAACTCGATGAAGACCTGGGCGTACCGGCAGGACCAGCTGCCCTCCACGCACCCGATCATGGCCGAGATCGACGACCTCGAAGACGTCATGGTCAACTTCGACGGCATCACCTACGCCAAGGGCGCCTCGGTGCTCAAGCAGCTGGTGGCGTACGTGGGCCAGGACGAGTTCTTCAAGGGCGTCCAGGCCTACTTCAAGGCGCACGCCTTCGGCAACACCCGCCTGTCCGACCTGCTCGGGGCGCTGGAGAAGACCTCCGGCCGCGACCTGACCGCCTGGTCGAAGGCGTGGCTGGAGACCGCGGGCATCAACGTGCTGCGGCCGGAGATCGAGACCGACCAGGACGGTCGGATCACCTCCTTCCGGATCCGCCAGGAGGCCCCGGCGCTCCCCGCGGGCGCCAAGGGCGAGCCGGTGCTGCGCCCGCACCGCATCGCGGTGGGCTTCTACTCCCTGGACGAGGCCACCGGCAAGCTGCTGCGCGAGCGTCGGGTGGAGCTGGACGTGGCAGCGGCCGAGCTGACCGAGGTCGCCGAGCTGGTGGGCCACCACCGGCCGGACGTGGTCCTGCTCAACGACGACGACCTCTCCTACGCGAAGGTCCGGCTGGACGAGCACTCGCTGGCCCAGGTCACCGCGCACCTGGGCGACTTCGAGGCCTCCCTGCCGCGGGCCCTGTGCTGGGCCTCCGCCTGGGACATGACCCGGGACGGCGAGCTGGCGGCCCGCGACTACGTGTCGCTGGTGCTGTCCGGCATCGGCAAGGAGACCGACATCGGCGTGGTGCAGTCCCTGCACCGCCAGGTGAAGCTGGCCGTGGACATGTACGCCGATCCCGCCTGGCGGGACACCGGTCTGGCCACGTGGACCGGGGCGGCCCTGGAGCACCTGCGGGCCGCCGAGCCCGGCAGCGACCACCAGCTGGCCTGGGCCCGCGCCTTCGCGGCCACCGCCCGCACCGAGGAGCAGCTGGACCTGCTCGCCGGCCTGCTGGACGGCTCGGAGTCCCTGGAGGGCCTGGTCGTGGACACCGAGCTGCGGTGGGCCTTCCTGGAGCGGCTGGCGGTCACCGGCCGGGCCGACGAGCCGGAGATCGCGGCGGAGCTGGCGCGGGACAGGACCGCGGCGGGCGAGCGGCACGCCGCCACCGCGCGCGCCGCCCGGCCGACGGCCCACGCGAAGGCAGAGGCGTGGGCCTCGGTCGTGGAGTCCGACGGCCTGCCGAACGCCGTGCAGGAGGCCGTGATCGGCGGCTTCGTCCAGACCGACCAGCGCGAGCTGCTCGCTCCGTACGCGGAGAAGTACTTCGCCGCGGTCAAGGACGTCTGGGACACCCGCTCGCACGAGATCGCCCAGCAGATCGCGGTGGGCCTGTACCCGGCGCTGGAGGTCTCGCGGAGCACGCTGGACGCCACGGACGCCTGGCTGGACTCCGCGGGGGCCGGCCAGGCCCTGCGCCGGCTGGTCTCGGAGTCCCGCGCGGGCGTGGAGCGTGCCCTGCGCGCCCAGGCCGCGGACGCGGCGGCGGCCTCGGCCTGACGGGTCGCCCGGCCGGCCCGACCCGGCGGCCGGGCCACGGATCGACCGAACGGAGGGGATGCCCCCGGTGCCGTGCGCACCGGGGGCACCCCCTTGTCGCGTGCCCGGCCGCGTCGCCCGGCCCGGGGCGCTGCGTGCGGGGTGCGCTCCGGGGGTCACTTCCGGGGCGGTCGGTCCGTGGTCGGCGGCTCCGGTACGGCCCGCAGGGCGGCCAGGACGTGCCCGACGGCCGGGGCGGCGCCGGGGCCGCGGCGCAGGGCGGCGAGGACGTGTCGGGCCGGGCGGTCGCGGCCGAGGTCGCGGAGGACGGCGGCGCCCGCCCGGGGCGCCGCCATCCGGGGGACGAGCGCCACGCCCATGCCCGCGCCGACCAGGGCGAGGATGGCCGTCCAGCCCGCGGCGGAGTGGGCCTGTTCGGGGACGAAGCCGGCGGCCTCGCAGGCGGTGCGGGTGATCTCGGACCAGGGGCCGGAGCCGCCGAAGATCCAGGGGTCCCCGGCGAGGTCGGCCAGCCGCAACCCGGGGGCGTCGGCGAGGGGGTGGTCGGGGGGCAGGGCCACGTCGAGGGGGTCTTCGAGGAGGGTGATCCGGGTGAAGCGGGGGTCGTGGCCGGTGGGGGCGTGCGCGGCGAGGGAGAGGGCCAGGTCGACGGTGCCGGCGGCGAGCAGTTCGTACGCCTCGGCGGCCTCGGTCTCGCGGACCCGGACGGTGATCCCGGGGCGGGTGGCGCGGAGGGCGGCCACGGCGGGGACCACCAGGGCGGGGACGGCCGTGGAGAAGGCGCCGAGGCGGACCTCGCCGGTCTCCCCGGCCCGGTAGCCGGAGAGTTCGGCGTCGGCGGCCTCCAGGCGGGCGAAGACGGGTTCGGCGTGGCGCAGGACCAGGTGGGCGGCGGCGGTGAGGCGGACCCGGCGGCCCTGGGCCTCCAGCAGGTCCACCCCGAGTTGTCGGGCGAGGGAGGCCAGGGCCTGGGAGACGGCCGAGGGGGTCATGTGCAGGGCCCCGGCCGTGGCGGTGACGGTGCCCCGCTCGGCGAGGGTCCGCAGGATCCGCAGCTTCTTGATGTCCCAGTCGGTCGGTCCGCTCATGTCCGGAAACCTACCGGCGGGCGCCGGGGCGGCGGCCGGCGCGCGGGCCGCCGGGGGTCTACCGGCGGGATCCCAGGGCGACGCCGCCGAGGATGAGGGCCATGCAGAGGAGTTGGGCGGGGCCGGTGTGCTCGCCGAGGAGGAGCAGGGAGAGCAGGGCCACGCAGACCGGCTGGAGGTAGTACACGATCCCGGCGCGGGCGGCGCCGATGAGGGCGACGGCGCGGTTCCAGGCGAAGAAGGCGACGGCGGAGGAGAAGACCCCGACGTAGAGCAGCGGTCCGGCGGTGCCGGGGGTGAGGTCGAAGCCGCCCTGGACGGTGACGGAGACCGCGTACGCGGGGGCCAGCATCAGGGCGCCGAGGGCGAAGGTGGTGAACAGGAAGGCCAGGCCGCCGAGTTCGGCGGGCTTGCGCTTGAGCAGGGCGCTGTAGGTGGCGAAGGAGAGGGCGGCCGCGAACATCCAGAGGTCGCCGGGGGCGAAGGAGAGGGTGAGGGAGCCCTTGCCGACGAGGAGGAGGACGCCGAGGGCCGCGGTGAGGAGTCCGCAGGTGCGGAGGGCGCCGAGGCGTTCGCCGCCGAGGCGGGCGTAGCCGGCCATGATCACCGGGGAGGCGGCCATGATCATGCCCATGTTGGCGGCGGAGGTGGTCAGTCCGGCCTGGTGGACGAGGGTGTTGTAGAGGGTGACGCCGAAGAGCGAGGCGAGGCTGACGAAGCCGAGGTGGCGGCGGATCAGGGCCCGTTGCCGCCAGGTCTCGCGGAGCGCGAAGGGGGCGACGGCGGCGAGGGCGATGAGCCAGCGCCAGAACACGGCCTGGACGGGCGGGACGCTGTCGGCCATGCCCCGGGTGGCCACGAAGCTGCCGGACCAGACCACGGTGGCCAGCAGGGCCAGCAGGAGGCCGAGCCCGGTGGCCCGGCCGCGCGGTGCGGGGCCGGGGGTCGGGTCGGGGCCGTGACCGGTGTCGCCGGCGGGCCGGGCGGTGGTCCGTCCGGTGGGGTCGGCGGGCTGCTGCGGTGTGGTGCGGGAGTGGTCCAGGACGGCCACGGCGGGGTCCCCCTCGGGGTCGGTGATGGGTTCGTGGACCTACCGTCGCAACACTCGATCACTCAGGTCCATCGAATCTTTGCGCACGTTCTGTTCAGCTGGACTGAACGATCCGGTGAGGGGCCGGACGGCGGCGGGGGTGCGGCCGGGGAGTTGTCCGGCGACGGTGGCGGCGAAGGCGAGCGCCATGCCGGCGATCTGGACGGGGCCGAGGGACTGGCCGAGGGCGGCCCAGCCGATGACGGCGGCGGTCAGCGGGGAGAGCGGGCCGAGGAGGGTGGCGGAGGTGGCGCCGAGCCGTGCGATGCCCTGGAACCAGAGCCAGTAGGCGAGGCCGGTGTTGACCAGGGCCAGGTAGCCGTAGCCGAAGACGGCCCGGCCGTCGAGGGCGGGCGGGGCCCCTTCGAGGAGGAGGGCCACCGGCAGGATCAGGAGTCCGCCGGCGGTCAGCTGCCAGCCGGTGAGGGCGAGCGGGCCGGCGCCCTCCGGTCGGCCCCAGCGCTTGGTGAGGACGGTGCCCGCGGCCATGGAGACCGAGGAGGCGGCGCCGGCGAGGACCCCGGCGGTGTCGAGGGCGGCCCCGGCCTTGAGGACGACCATCGTGACGCCGAAGGCCCCCGCGATCGCGGCGAGCACGGCCCGCGTGGAGGCCCGTTCGCCGAGGAGGAGCGCGGAGAGACCGATGACCACGAGCGGGCCCAGGGCGCCGAGGACGGCGGCGACGCCGCCGGGCAGCCGGTAGGCGGCGAGGAACAGCAGCGGGAAGAAGGCCCCGATGTTGAGGGCACCGAGTACGGCGGACTTCCACCACCAGGCGCCGCGCGGCAGGGTCCGGGAGACCGCGAGGAGCAGCAGTCCGGCGGGCAGGGCCCGGACCAGGGCGGTGAACAGCGGGCGGTCCGGGGGCAGGAACTCGGTGGTGACGGCGTAGGTGGAGCCCCAGGAGGCGGGGGCGAGGGCGGTCAGGGCGATGACGGCGGCACGGTTCACGGCGGTGCTCCTGTGACGGGAAGTCCGGGGCCGGGGCCGCGAGGGCCGGGGCTCGGGGACTTCGGGAGGCGGTCGGGCGGTCACGCGGGTGGGGAGGGCGGACCGGCGGGGCTCAGACGGCGGCCGGGGCCGGGGTCGGAGCCGGGATCTCCGCGGGGGCGGAGGCGGTGGGGGCCGCCGCCGGGGCGGGTGGTTCGGCGTACACGGCGGCGGCGGGCAGGCGGGGCTCCAGGCGGACCAGGGCCAGGGCGGCGCCCAGCGAGGTGAGGGCGAGCAGGAGCCAGGGCAGTCGGCCGTCCACCGCGAGCAGGGCGGTGAAGAGGGACGGGGCCAGGGACATGGCCACCGAGTAGGAGAGCTGGTAGGTGGCCAGGTAGCGGCCGCGGGCGGCCTCGGGGGCGGCGGAGACCGCGAGGGCGCCGCCGGAGGGGCTGTGGACCAGCTCGCCCAGGGTGTAGACCACGACGATCACCAGGAGGGCGAGGGTCAGTCCGACCGGGCCGGGCCGGAAGGTGCCGAGCAGGACCTGCCCGAGGAAGGCGGCGGCGAAGAGCAGGGCGCCCAGGGCGGCGGAGCGGGTGCGGCGGGCGCCCGAGCGGCGGACCCGTGCGGCGACCAGGACCCCGGCCCCGGCGCACAGCGCGGTGTTGAGGGTGAAGGCGGCCCCGGTCAGCGCGTCGGGTCCGGCCAGCCAGGTGGTGAGGTAGAGCGGGAAGAGCACGGAGAGGGCGGCGTAGCCCAGCGCGGCCAGGAAGTTGGTGGCGGTGAGGCCGAGGAAGGGGCGGTCCGCGAGGACCGCGCGGTAGCCGACGGAGGGGCGCGCGGTCCCGGCGGGGCGCGGCTCCGGAGCCGCGCCCGGAGCGGTGCGGACCCGGGCGAGGGCCAGCCCGGCGAGGGCGAAGGCGGCGGAGTTGCCCCAGGCGGTGGCGGCGAAGGCGGCGGGCCCGGCCAGGCCGAGCACGAGGGAGACCAGCAGGGCCCCGGCGCCCATGCCGGCGTTCTGGAGGGCGCGGACGGACGCCTGGAGCCGGTCCCGGGCGGCGCCCCGGGCCACTTCGCCGATGAGGGACTGTTGGGCCACCGGGAAGGACCGGTCCGCGACGGCGGTGAGCAGGGCCACCGCGGCGAAGGCCGGGACCGAGGCGGCCAGCGGGAAGAAAGCGAACCCCAGGGCCCGGAGGCCGTACAGGAGGAGTCCGACCCGCTTGGCTCCGTACCGGTCCACCGCCCAGCCCGCGAGCGGCATGGCCCCGATGGCCGTCAGCCCGGTGAGGGTGAGCACCAGGCCGACGGCCGCGAAGGACAGGCCGGTGACGTGGTGGAAGAAGACCAGGGTGAACGGCACGTACATGCCGATGCCGACGGCGCTGATGCCGACGCCCAGGAGCATCTGCCGCTCCCCGGGGACCCGTTCGCCGCCCGGGGCGCTCCCCCGCTGCCGTGCCCTCATCGTGTCCCCCCGAACCTCGTAAGTAGGTTGATGGAAAGTAGCTTACCGCTAAGCAACTTTTCGTCAAGCAACATTCTTGCTTCCGATCCCGGGATCCGCCGATACTGCCGTCATGACCCAGCAGCAGGACGCGGTGGACGCGATCGAGGCGCAGTGGAACCGCGAGCGGCCCGACCTGGACACCGCCCCGATGGCCGTCTTCGGCCGCATCTACCGGATCACCCGTGCGATGGGTGACGAGATGGAACGCACCTACGGGCGCTACGGACTCTCCCGCGGGGAGTTCGACGTGGTGGCGGCGCTGCGCCGGTCGGGAGAGCCGTACACGCTCTCACCCCGGGAGCTGTCGGCCACCCTGATGCTGACCAGCGGCGGGATGACCGGGCGGCTGGACAAGCTGGAGAAGGCGGGACTGGTCGGCCGGACCCCCGACCCGCACGACCGGCGGGGCCTGCGGGTCAGCCTGACCGAGCAGGGCCTCGACGTGGTGGACCGGGCCGTCACGGCCGGTCTGGAGGTGCAGCACCGGGGGGTGGAAGGACTCTCCCCGGAGGAACTCGTCCTCCTCGGCGACCTGCTCCGCCGGGTCATGGCCGGACTCTGAGCCGGGCCACCGGGCACGCCACGGCAAGGAGGCGGGCCCGGACGTGAGCCCGTACGCCGGCCCGGACGCGGACACGACGAAGCGCCGCGGGGCCGTACGGCGGTACGGACCCGCGGCGCCCGTGCCGCAGGAAGACGGGGCCCGGAGGCCCCGGTGATCAGCCCTGGCCGGGCTGCTGCTTGCGGGACTTGTCCCCGACCATCACGAGACCCGCGATGACCAGGAACAGCACGATCGGAGCGGCGACGAACAGGCCGAGGGTCTCGGCCACGCTCAGACCCGGACCGGGGTCGTCACCGTCGTCGCGGGTGAGCGCGAGCGCGGGGGACGTCATCAGCATCATCATCAGCGTCGATCCGGCCGTGACAGCGCCGGCGCGCAGGGCGTTCTTCTTGTCCACGGTGCAAACGTAGCGAACCCCCGAACCGGCCGCGCGCCCGGGGGTGCCGTACGGGGGCACCGGAGCACCGGAACGACCCCCGCCGAGGCCCCGCGGGCCGCCCCGCCGGCGGCCGGTCACCCCTCCCCCCGGACCGCCGCCATCAGCGCGTCCAGCCGCCCGGAGGCCGCCAGCGCGGCCAGGGTGAGGGGGCGTCCGGCCGCGTCGGCCACCGGCAGCCGCCAGTTGGGGTACTGGTCCCAGGTCCCCGGCAGGTTCTGCGGCCGGCGGTCGCCCACGGTGTCCGGCAGCCACACCCCCACCAACCGGGCCGGGGTCCGCCGCAGGAAGCCGTACAGGGCCCGCACGGCGGCCTCCTCGTCCGCCGTGTCGAAGCCCAGCCCGGACAGGGTGGTCAGCCACTCGGCGGTGTCCGCCGAGTCCGCGGCCCGCTCCTCGGCCAGTGGACGGGCCAGCAGCCCCAGCCGGTCGCGGAGTTCGAGGTGTTCCCCGCTCAGCCGGGCCGCGGTGGGCGGCAGGTCGTGGGTGGTGACGGTGGCCAGGCAGTCGGCCCGCCAGTCCGCCGGGTCCAGCGGGCGCCCGCCGCCGTCCCAGTCCCGCTCGAACCACAGCACCGAGGTGCCCAGCACCCCGCGCCGGGCCAGGGCCTCGCGGACCCCGGGGGCCACCGTGCCCAGGTCCTCCCCGATGACGGCGGCCCCGGCCCGGTGGGCTTCCAGGACCAGGATCGCCAGCATCGCCTCGGCGTCGTAGGAGACGTACGTGCCCTCGGTGGGCGGCCGCCCGGCCGGGATCCACCAGAGCCGGAACAGGCCCATCACGTGGTCGATGCGCAGCGCCCCGGCATGTCCGAGGAGGCCGCGCAGCAGCTCCCGGTAGGGGGCGTACCCGCTCGCGGCCAGGGCGTCGGGGCGCCAGGGCGGCAGGCCCCAGTCCTGGCCCTGGGCGTTGAAGGCGTCGGGCGGGGCGCCCACGGACATGACGGTGGCGAAGGAGCCCGGGCGGGAGCGGACGTCGGAGCCCTCCGGGTGCACGCCGACGGCGAGGTCGTGGACGAGTCCGATGTCCATGCCGGCGGTGCGGGCGGCGCGTTGGGCGGCGGCGAGCTGCGTCTCCGTCAGCCACACCAGCCAGCGGTGGAACTCCGTCTCGGCCGGATCCGGCGAGGTCTGCGGGCCCTGCGCTTCCTGCGGGTCCTGCGGGTCCTGCGCTTCTCGGGGACCCCGTGCGCCCCGGGGATCCTGCGCGGTGGAGGCCGCCGCGCACCAGGCGGCGTGGGCGTCCAGGGCCGGACCCTGGCGCGCGCGGAACTCCCGGTAGGCGGCCTCCCGCTCGGGGGTGCGCGGCTCCGCGTGCAGCAGCCGCAGCGCGGCCCGCTTCAGCTTCCACACGGCGTCCCGGTCGATGAGCGCGCCCTCTTCCAGCACGGCCCGGCGCAGGGCGGCGCCGCGTTCGGCCAGCCGGTCCAGGGCGGCCCGGCGCTCCGGCTCCGTCACCCGGTCGTACTCGGGCAGGTCCGGGACCCGCAGGTGCACCGGGTCGGGGAAGCGGCGGGAGGAAGGGCGGTACGGGGACGGGTCCGTGGGGCTGCCCGGTACCGCCGCGTGCAGGGGGTTGACCTGAACGAACCCGGCGCCGTGGGCGCGGGCCGCCCAGTCGGCCAGCTCGGCCAGGTCACCGAGGTCGCCCATGCCCCAGGACCGGTCGGTCAGCAGCGAGTACAGCTGGACCAGGAAGCCGTGGCTGCGGGCGGGCGGGGCCGGGGCCCGGTCGGGGGCCACCACGAGGGTGGCGACGGACTCCCCGCCGTCCGGCAGGCGGGCGGTCAGCCGGTGCACCCCCAGGGGCAGTCCGGGACCCCAGGGGACGCCGCCGCCGTCCTCCAGCGCCACCTCCAGCCGGGTGCCCGGCGGCAGCGCGGCCAGGGCCGCGGGCGGCGGGCCGCCCTCCCAGTGCACGAGCGTCGGCGGCAGCGGGCGCGGGGCCTCCGCCGCGGCGAGGGCCGCCGCCAGGGCCTCGGGGGTCGAGGCGTCGACCCCCAGGGACCCGAGCACGGCGAGGACGGTCCGCTCGGGGACCGCCACGGTCACGTCCCGCGCGGGCGCGTACGAGGTGGCCACCCCGTGCAGCGCGGCGAGCCTGTCGAGACTCAATCGGCACCTCTGTGGTGTCAGTTCCCGGAGCCGGTCGGCACGGCGCCGAGGGTGGCGGGCTCGCTGGTGAGCGCGGGGGCGGCGCCGGACAGCGGGGGCTCGCTGATGAGGGGGACGGATTCGAGGGGTGGTTCGCTGGTCAACGTCCGCTGCCGCGGCAGCGGCGGGGGTCGGCGTATCGAGGGGGACGGATCCGGTCCGGGACGGTCTGTGGCGGTCACGTGGGCTCTCCTTCGCTGGTCGTGGGGGTGTGGGAGATCACCACGCCCCCGGAGGAATCGGGACGAGGCAGCCCTACCCACACCGTCACGGAGCATTCCTCCATCCCCCGTCAGGAGGAACCCCCGTCAGGGGGGTTCACCGGGGCCCCTGTCATTGACAGCTCCGCCGTACGGGTGTTCAGCTCGGGCGTTCGGACGGACGGGGGCGGTGGACGAGGAGGCAGGGTGCAGATGCGGGGCAGGAAGCGGGCCGTGGCCGTCGCGGCGGCCGTCATCGGAGGGCTGCTCACCACGGGCTCCGGTGCGCCGGGCGCCCTGGCCGCCCCCGCGCCGGTCCCCGGACCGGGCCCGGACCGCTCCCCCGCCGAACGCGCCGCGGCGGCCGCGGAGCGGGCGGCGGCCGACCGGCAGGGCACCCCGGGACCGCTGCTCCCCGGCCCGGCCGCGGCCCCGACCGGGACCCGCGCCGGCGGGACCCCCGCGGTGTGGCCCCGCCCGCAGTCCCTCACCGCGACCGGCGCCGCCCTGCCGCTGGGCCGGGAGGCCGTGCTGCTCGCCCCGCCGGGCACCGACCCGTACGCCCTGGAGGTGCTGAGGGCGGCGCTGCGCGCGGCCGGGGTGCGCACCCTGCACGAGGGCGGGCCGCAGGACCCGCCGCCCGGCGCCGGACCGGTCTTCCGGATCGCGGGGGCCGGCGCCGAGGAGGCCCTGCGGGCGCTGGGCGCGGCCCCCGCCGGGGACCTGCCCGCCGGCGGGTACCGGATCGCGGTCGGCCGGCACGCCGGACGGGACACCGTGGCCCTGGCGGGCACCGGCCCCGACGGGTTGTTCCACGCGGCCCAGACCCTGCGGCAGCTCGTGGCGGGCGGGGGCGGCACGGTGCCCGCGGTGCGGGTCCGGGACTGGCCCTCGGCGGCCGTCCGCGGCACCGCGGAGGGCTTCTACGGGCAGCCGTGGAGCCTGGAGCAGCGGCTGGCGCACCTCGACTTCATGGGCCGCACCAAGCAGAACCGCTACCTGTACGCGCCCGGGGACGACCCGTACCGCACGGCGCGGTGGCGCGAGGAGTACCCGAAGGAGCGGCGCGAGGGGTTCCGGGCCCTGGCCGCGCGGGCCCGCGAGAACCACGTGACCCTGGCCTGGGCGGTGGCGCCCGGGCAGAGCATGTGCCTGTCCTCGGCCGCCGACCGGGCCGCGCTGCTGCGCAAGGCGGACCGAATGGCGGAGCTGGGCTTCGGGGCGTTCCAGCTCCAGTTCCAGGACGTCAGCTACACCGAGTGGGGCTGTCGCGCCGACCGGGAGCGGTACGGCCGCGGCCCGGCGGCGGCCGCCCGGGCGCACGCGGAGGTGGCCGGGGAGCTGGCCGCGCACCTGGCCGCCCGGCACCCGGGCGCGGCCCCCCTGGCCCTGCTGCCGACGGAGTACTACCAGGACGGGGCGACACCGTACCGGACCGCGCTGGCCGACCGGCTGGACCCTGCGGTGCGGGTGGCCTGGACCGGGGTCGGGGTGGTGCCCCGCACCATCACCGGCCGGGAGCTGGCCGGGGTCCGGGTGGTGTACCGGCATCCGCTGGTGACCCTCGACAACTACCCCGTCAACGACTACGCCCAGGACCGACTGTTCCTGGGGCCGTACACCGGGCGGGAGCCGGCCGTGGCGAACGGTTCGGCGGAGCTGCTGGCCAACGCGATGCCGCAGGCGGCGGCCTCCCGGATACCGCTGTTCACGGCCGCGGACTTCGCGTGGAACGCCCGCGGCTACCGGGCCGCGGACTCCTGGCGGGCCGCCCTCGACGCGCTGGCCGGGCCGGACCCGGCGGCCCGGGAGGCGCTGGGCGCCCTCGCGGGCAACACCGTCTCCTCGGTGCTCGGCGGGGACGAGTCGGGCTATCTGCGGCCGCTGCTGGCGGAGTTCTGGCAGGCCCGGGCCGGAGCCGACCGCAAGGCCGCCGAAGGGGCCGCTGCCCGGCTGCGGGCCGCGTTCTCCGTGATGCGGGAGGCTCCCGCCCGGCTGGCGGGCACCGCGGGCGGCGGGCCGGCCGCGGAGGCCGGGCCCTGGCTGGACCGGCTGGCGGCCTACGGGACGGCCGGGGAGCTGGCCGTGGACCTGCTCGCGGCGCAGGCCCGCGGGGACGGGGCGGCGGCCTGGCGGGCCTCGCTGGCCCTGGAGGGGGCCCGGCGCGGGCTCGCGGCCGACGGGAACCCGGCCGTCGTGGGCAAGGGGGTGCTGGAGCCGTTCCTGACGCGGGCCGCGGAGGAGGCGGACCGGTGGACGGGGGCCGGACGGCAGCTGCCGGGTCCGGTGACCGTCTCCGAGGACGCGGGCTCGTACACCGTGGAGCTGGACCGGCCCCGGCCGGTCGAGGCCGTCACGGTGATGGCGGAACCGGTGGCCGGCGCCGGCCGCGGCACCGTGGTGGAGGCGCGGGTGCCGGGCCGGGGCTGGGTGAAGCTGGGCGAGCTCCCGCCGGGCGGCTGGACGCACGCCCCCGCGGCCGGGGTCCGGGCGGACGCGGTGCGGCTGCTGTGGGCGGAGTCCGGGCGGGCGCCCGTGGTGCGCCGGGTGGTGCCCTGGTTCGCGGAGGGCCCGACGGCCCGCTTCGAGCTGGGCGACGGCGGCCGGACGGAGGCCGAGATCGGCGGCGGCGCGCGGAAGGTGTCGGCGGAGCTGTCGGCGCTGCGGCCCGGCGGGGTCGCGGGCGCCCTGACCGCGAAGGCCCCGAAGGGCATCCGGGTGAAGCTGCCGGCGCGGACCACCGTGCCGCGGGGCGGCCGGGTGTCGGTGCCGGTGGAGGTGAGCGTGCCCGCGGGCACCCCGGCCGGGGTGTACGAGGTGCCGGTGTCCTTCGGCGGAGAGTCCCGGACGCTCACGGTGCGGGCCTTCCCGCGGACCGGGGGCCCGGACCTGGCGCGCGGCGGCCGGGCGGACTCCTCCGGGGACGAGACCCCCGACTTCCCGGCGGCGGCGGCCGCCGACGGCGATCCGGCCACCCGCTGGTCCTCGCCCGCCGAGGACGGGGCCTGGTGGCGGACGGAGCTGGCCGGCAGCGCCCCGGTGCGGCTGGGCCGGGTCGTGCTGTCCTGGCAGGACGCGTACCCGTCGGCCTACCGGGTGGAGGTGTCCGCGGACGGGGAGAACTGGCGTACCGCCGCCCGGGTGGGCGACGGCCGCGGCGGCCGCGAGGAAGTGGGCATGGACGAGCCGGGCGTCCGGTTCCTCCGGGTGGTCTGCGAGACCCGGGCGACCCGGTACGGCTGCTCCCTGTGGTCGGCGGAGGCGTACGCCGTACAGCCGTAGGCCGGGCGGTCCCGGGACGGGCCGGCGCGGGGTCCCCCGCCCGCCCCGGCCGGCTTCCGGGGCGGCGGGCGGAGCTCAGACGGTGACTCCCGTGACCCCGTCGCGGCGGGCGGACCCGTCGATGCGGGCCATCACGTCGTCGGCGCCGTACGGCTGGAGGTACGGCAGCCAGCGCGGGTCGCGGTGACCCGTGCCGATGATCCGCCAGGCCAGACCGGACGGCGGCTCGGGCGGGTGGCGCAGCCGCCAGCCGAGGTCCACCAGGTGCCGGTCGGCCTTGACGTGGTTGCAGCGGCGGCACGCGGCGACCACGTTGTCCCAGACGTGCCGGCCGCCGCGGCTGCGCGGGATGACGTGGTCCACGCTGGTGGCCACCCCTCCGCAGTAGACGCAGCGCCCGCCGTCGCGGGCGAAGAGCGCCCGTCGGGTGAGCGGAACGGGCCCCCGGTAGGGGACCCGCACGAACCTCCGGAGTCGGACCACGCTGGGCGCGGGGACCGCTCGGGTCGCACTGTGCAGGTAGGCGCCGGATTCCTCCAGGGAGACGGCCTTGTTCTCCAGGACGAGGACGAGCGCGCGGCGGAGCGGTACGACGCCGAGCGGCTCGTACGACGCGTTGAGGACCAGGACGTGCGGCACGGGGGCCTCCTTGTACGCCGGCGGCGCGTGGCTCGCGCCGGGACGATCTGGTCTCAGTCTCCCCTCACCGCTGGTCGCGGCGCCACCACGCGCCCGTAACGGGTCCGGGGTGTTTTCGACCACACGGGCCGGCGGGTGAGCCTGGTCTCTCCCGCCCGCACGGGGCGGGGTGGACGGGATTGCCCCGTTAGGGTGGTTGGCCTGCCCGCGCAGCCCCAGCGGGCAGAGAGCTGCCCCTGGAGGTTCCTGTCGTGTCCTGGCCCGCCATCCTGCCGGCCCTGGCTGCCACCCCCACGCCCGAGGCGCCCAACACCCTCGAAGAGGCCCATAAGAGCGCCACCGACGCCGCGAGCTTCGTGGAGGAGAACTGGGCCTCCTGGCTGGACGTCGGTCTGCGGATCCTGCTGATCCTGGTGATCGCCGGGGTGCTGCGCTCGGTGGTCCGCAAGGCCATCACCAAGCTGATAGCGCGGATGAACCGCAGCGCCGAGGCCGTCGAGGGCACCGCCCTCGGCGGCCTGCTGGTGAACGCCGAGCGGCGGCGCCAGCGCTCGGAGGCGATCGGTTCGGTGCTGCGCTCGGTGGCCTCGTTCCTGATCCTGGGCACCGGCGGGCTGATGGTCCTGTCGGTGCTGAAGATCGACCTGGCCCCGCTGCTGGCGAGCGCCGGTGTGGCCGGTGTCGCCATCGGTTTCGGCGCCCGGAACCTGGTCACGGACTTCCTGTCCGGCGTCTTCATGATCCTGGAGGACCAGTACGGCGTCGGCGACAAGGTGGACGCCGGCGTGGCCACCGGTGAGGTCATCGAGGTCGGGCTGCGCGTCACCAAGCTGCGCGGGGACAACGGCGAGATCTGGTACGTCCGCAACGGCGAGGTGAAGCGGATCGGCAACCTCAGCCAGGGCTGGGCCACCGCGGGCGTGGACGTGACCGTCAAGCCCAGCGAGGACCTGCACCGGGTGCGCGAGGTCATCACCGAGGTCGCCGAGGGCATGGCCAAGGAGTCCCCGTGGGACGAGCGGCTGTGGGGCCCCGTGGAGATCCTGGGCCTGGACGAGGTGCTGCTCGCCTCGATGACGGTGAAGCTGTCCGCGAAGACCATGCCGGGCCAGCAGTTCTCGGTGGAGCGCGAGCTGCGCTGGCGGATCAAGCTGGCCTTCGACGAGGCCGGCATCAGCCTGGTGGGCGGGCTGCCGCCGGCCGAGGAGGACGAGGCCCCGGCCGACCCCTCGGCCTCCGTGGCCCCGCCCTCGGCGCTGGCCAACCCGGCGTCCCCGCAGTCCCTGCGGACCGACCCGATACCGCAGGCCGGCGGACCCGGCTCGGTGCGGATGACCAAGTCCCCCTGAGCCCCGCCGGGCGGCCCCCGCGCCCCCGTCTCCCCCACCCGGGGAGACGGGGGCGCGGTGCGTTCGGGGCCCCGGCCGCCGGGCGGCCGGCTTTCGACCCCGCCGCTCCGGTCGCGTCCCGGCCCCGCCGGCGCCCGGGGACGACCGGAAGCCCATCGGACGGCGAACGGGGGCACCCGCCCTCCCCCACACCCGAGTCGGGGGCGGAACCCCGGCGGGCCCCCGGGCGTATAGAGGAGGAGAGGGGGAGCACGCCCACCGGGCCCCGGGTCAAGATCCGGGGATTGAGGGTGTGCATGTCGGCCATCACGGCCATACTGCTGGCCGGGCGCCCGCCGGGCGCACGACACCGTCCACGGCCCAGGGGGAGGTCAGGTGACACGCGCGACCACCGCACCGGCCACCGTGCCGGAGCCCGCGCGGGAGCCCGGCTCCGGCACGGAGCCGGCACGGCCCGGGGCCCCGCGCCCCGCCCGCGCCTGGTCCGAATCGCTCGGGCGGCTCCGCGCCGCCGCCACCACCGAGCCCGGCCGGCTGCGCATCATCGGCGCCGTCCTGGCCGCCGTCGTGGCGGTGTTCGGCGCGGCCACCGCCTGGCAGGTGGACGACCGGGCCGCGGCCGCCGCCGACGTGGTGGGCCGCAGCCAGCCGCTCAGCGCGGACGCCGCCAGCATCTACCGGTCCCTCGCGGACGCGGACACGGCCTCCTCCAGCGGTTTCCTCGCGGGCGAGAAGGAGTCCCGGGAGCTGCGCGAGCGGTACCTCGCCGACATCGCCAACGCCTCCCGCCTGTTGGTGAAGGCGGCCGCGAACACCAGCGGCGCGGACCGGTCCCGGCAGGAGATAGCCCTCCTCGGCGAGGGACTGCCCCGCTACACCGGGCTGATCGAGCAGGCCCGCGCCAACAACCGGCAGGGACTCCCCCTGGGCGGCGCCTACCTCCGCTACGCCAACGAGCAGATGAGCGAGGAGCTGCTGCCCGCCGCGCAGCGGCTGTACGAGGCCGAGACGGGCCGGTTGTACCGGGACTACGAGGCGGCGGACGCCTGGCCGTGGCCGGCGCTGGGCGCCGGCCTGCTGGCCCTGGGCGTGCTGGCCTGGGCGCAGCGCCGGAACTACCTCCGCACCCACCGGGTGTTCAACCACGGCCTGCTGCTGGCCACGGCGGCCTCGGTGGCGGTGCTGCTGTGGTTGGTGGCCGGGCACACCGTGGCCCGGTCGGGGCTGGTGGAGTCCCGTACGGACGGGCAGGAGTCGTTGAAGGTCCTCAACGACGCCCGGATCAGCTCCCTCCAGGCCCGGGCGAACGAGAACCTCACCCTGGTGTCGCGGGGCGCGGTGCTGGCCGCGGACAACAAGTCCGACAAGTACGACGTGGACTTCGCGGGGAACATGAACGAGCTGGACACCCGCCTGGCGCGGGCGGCCCGGCTG
Source organism: Streptomyces sp. NPDC097619 (assembly GCF_040302735.1). Taxonomy (NCBI): domain Bacteria; kingdom Bacillati; phylum Actinomycetota; class Actinomycetes; order Kitasatosporales; family Streptomycetaceae; genus Streptomyces; species Streptomyces sp. NPDC097619. The sequence continues at coordinate 53,337 of NZ_JBEOSD010000002.1, forward strand.
GCCGACGACCTGGCCGGGGCGGAGCCGGTGTCCCGGGCCGCGGCGGCGGTGCGGGAGTGGCAGGAACGGCACCGGGCGGCGCGGGCCACGGACGTGCAGGGCGACTACCAGGGCGCGTTGGACCAGGTCATCGGCCGGACCGGCAGCACGGGCGCCTCCTTCGACGTGGTGGACGCCGCGCTCCAGGAGGCCGTGGCCCACGAGCAGGAGGAGTTCACCCGGGCCGCGCGGGGCGGGGCCGGGGCCTTCGGCGGGCTGGTGGCGGGGGCCGTGGTACTGGCCCTGCTGGGCGCGGTCGGGGCGGTCCTGGGCATCGGGCGCAGACTCTCGGAGTACCGATGAGACGGCGGGTGCGGACCCGGCGGGAGGAGGGGGCCTCGATGGCCGGGACGGGCGGGCTGCGCGGCTGGGGCGGGGTGACCGGCATGGCGCTGGCCTGCGCGTTGACGGCCGCGGCGGTGCTGGTGCCGCTGGACCGGCACGGGGAGGGGGCGCCCGAGGTGAGGACCCCGCGGCCGGTGACCACGGGGGTGTTGCGGGAGGGCGCGGCGGCGCAGACCTGCCTGGACCCGGAGGCGAGCCTGCGGCCCTCGGCGGCGGACGGTCCGGCGATCGCCCGGATCAAGGCGGCGGGGAAGCTGATCGCGGGCGTGGACCAGAACAGCTACCGCTGGGGCTACCGCAATCCGGCCACCGGGGAGCTGGAGGGCTTCGACATCGACCTGGTCCGGGCCATCGCCCGGGACATCCTCGGGGATCCGGACGCCGTGATCTACCGGGCCATCCCGACCAGCCAGCGGATCCCGGCCCTGAAGGAGGGCCGGGTGGACGTGGTGGTGCGGACGATGACGATCAACTGCAAGCGGTTGGAGGAGGTCGCCTTCTCCACCGCGTACTTCGAGACGGGCCCGCAGGTGCTCGTGCCGCGGGGCTCGCCCGTCACCGGGTACGACCCCTCCCTGAAGGGCCGCCGGATCTGCACGGCCAGCGGTTCCACGGCCGAGGCGGCGCTGAAGGAGAAGTCCTTCGGCGCGGACATCTCGGTGACCGTGCCGAACCAGCTGGACTGCCTGGTGCGGCTGCAGCTCGGCGAGGTGGACGGGATGGTCACCGACAACGCCCTGGCGGCGGGGCTCGCGGCCCAGGACCCGGGGGTCCACATGGTGGGCGAGCCGTTCGCCAAGGAGTTCTACGGCGTGGCGATGAACAAGGGCGACGAGGACCTGGTGCGCCGGGTCAACAAGGTCCTGGAGGACTACCGCCGGGGCGGCGACGGCAGCCCGTGGATGACGGCCTACCGGACCTGGCTGAAGAAGGACCTGAAGGGCATCGAGGCACCGCCGGAGCCCGAGTACCGCCCGTAGCCGCGCCGCCGCGGGCGCGGCGGACGGCGGAGCGGGCCGCGGGGCGGCGGACACACGGCAGCAGGGCACGGAGCAGCACAGGACAGGAAGGGCGTACATGGCCGGCACGGAATCCCTCCCCGACTCCGCGGACGGGCCCGCGGGCCCGGTGATGGACCGGGACGAGGTGGACCGTGCGCTGTCCCGGCTGGACGCCGAGCACGAGGCCGTCGAGACCTCGCTGCTCGCGCTCCAGGACCACGCGGGCCGCAGGCTGTTGGAGGGGGCCGAGCTGGCCGGGGTGACCCGGGACCGGTGGGCCGTCACCGAGGCTGAGGTGACCCGGCTGTGGGCCTGCTTCGACGCCTACAGCGCGGCCCTGCGGGAGGCCCGCGGGCTGCGCGAGCGGCGGCGTTGGGCGAGCCGGGAGGACCTGGTCGAGCTGACCGAGCGGCTGCGCGGGCGCAGCGTGGCCGTGCCGGGCAGCGGGACCGGGGGCGCGGAGCTGGCCGAGCGCTTCAGCCTGTCGGGGTTGGTGGCGCGGATGAACCAGCTGTACGCCCGGTCCCTGGACACGGTGGTCGCGGCGGACGCGGTGTGGTCGGCGCTGCCCGCGCGGATAGACCTCCTGGCGGCCGAACTGCACCGGACCCGTTCGCTGGCCCATTCGGTCGGGGTGCGGCCCGGTGAACACCCCGCCGGTGACGACCTGGACGGCATCACCCGCGAGTTGACGGCGCTGCGCGCCGAGGTGATCGCGGACCCGTTGGCCTTCTGGCGGCCCACCGCGGGCAGTTCGGCCCCCGGCGGGGGCCGCCCCGACACCGAGCGGTACGACCGGGCGGCCCGCGCGCTGGAGGAGGTGCGGCGGGAGACGGAGGCGGTGCTCGCGGTCCGGCAGGACGCCGAACAGCGGCTGCTCCGCCTGCGGGACCTGCTGGCCCGCGCGGACCGTACCCTCTCGGAGGCGCGCACGGCCCGCGGGGAGGTCCTGGCGAAGATCGCCGCCTCGGAGGTGCCCGTGGTGAGCGGGCCGCCGACGGCCCTCCAGGAGCAGCTGGCCGCCGCCGCCGAGTACCGTCGGCACGGCCGGTGGCACCGGCTGTCCCCGCTGCTGGAATCGCTGGAGGAGCGGGCGGAGGAGGAGTTGATGAGGGCCCGGGAGTCGCTGACGGCGGTGACCGCGCCCCTGGCGGTCCGGGCCGAACTGCGCGGCCGTCTGGACGCCTACCGGGCGAAGGCCGCCCGGCACGGACTGGTGGAGGACCCGGTGCTGGTGGAGCGGTACGACACCGCGCGGCGGATGTTGTGGAGCGCCCCCTGTGACCTGCGGGCCGCCGGGCAGGCGGTGCTGCGCTACCAGGGTTCCCTGGCGGAGCTGTTGGCGCCCGGGCCCGGGCGGGGACCGGAGGAGGGCGCGTGAGCGGGACGACGGCGGGTACCGCCTGCGGGCGGGCGGGCTGCCCCGGCGCCCTGGAGGACGTGGGCGGCGGCACCCTGTACTGCGACACCTGCGGGCTGGCCCCGGCCGTCACCGCGGGTCCCGCCGCCGGTGCCGGGCCGGGGCTGCCGGTGGTGCCCCCGCCGGCGGGCCTGCTGCTCTCCGGCCCCTCGCGTCCGGTGGTGCCCCCCGCGCGCGAGGGCGAGGGGGCGGCGGAGCTGTCCTCCCCGCCGACCGGGCGGACCGCCGCGGCCCGCGCCCGGCGCGGCTCCGGCACGGATCCGGGAGGCTCCGGCCCGGCCGGCTCCCGGGGCTCGCAGGGGTCCCGGGGCTCTCGGGGTTCCGGGCGGGGCTCCGCCTCCGCCCGCGGCTCCGCCTCCTCGCGCTCCTCGGGCTCGCGCCGCTCGGTGTCGGGGCGGCTCTCGCGCTCCCTGTCCGGCACCGCGGGCAGCGCCCCGTCGGTCTCGGTGCGCAGTTCGGGGCCGGTGTCCGGGTCCTCGGGGCGCAATCGGCTGGGGGCCGGGCTGGTGGCCGTACCCCAGGTGCCGCGCCCGGACCCGTCGGCGGCGGTGCTGGCGAACCCGGAGGTGCCGGAGCGGAAGCGGTTCTGCTCGCGTTCGGACTGCGGGGCGCCGGTGGGCCGGTCCCGCGGGGACCGGTCGGGCCGTACCGAGGGCTTCTGCACCAAGTGCGGGCACCCGTACTCCTTCGTCCCGAAGCTGCGCTCCGGTGACGTGGTGCGCGGCCAGTACGAGGTGGCGGGCTGCCTCGCGCACGGCGGTCTGGGCTGGGTGTACCTGGCGGTGGACCGGGCGGTCTCGGACCGCTGGGTGGTCCTGAAGGGCCTGCTGGACACGGGCGACCAGGACGCGATGGCCGCGGCGATCTCGGAGCGGCGCTTCCTCGCCGAGATCGAGCACTCCAACATCGTCCGCATCTACAACTTCGTCGAGCACCTGGACCAGCGGACCGGCTCGCTCGACGGCTACATAGTGATGGAGTACGTCGGCGGGAAGTCGCTGAAGGACATCGCCAACGAGCGGCGGCGCCCGGACGGCCGGCGGGACCCGCTCCCCGTGGAGCAGGCCTGCGCCTACGGGATCGAGGCCCTGGAGGCCCTGGGCCACCTGCACAGCCGCAACCTGCTCTACTGCGACTTCAAGGTGGACAACGCCATCCAGCAGCAGGACCAGCTCAAGCTGATCGACATGGGCGCGGTCCGGCGGATGGACGACCAGGAGTCCGCCATCTACGGCACGGTGGGCTACCAGGCCCCCGAAGTGGCCGAGCTGGGCCCCTCGGTGGCCTCCGACCTGTACACCGTGGCCCGCACCCTCGCCGTGCTGACCTTCGACTTCCAGGGCTACACGAACGTGTTCGTGGACAGCCTGCCGGACCCGGAGCACATCGAGGTGTTCCGCCGGTACGAGTCCTTCTACCGGCTGCTGGTGCGGGCCACCGACCCCGATCCGGGGCGCCGGTTCGCCTCCGCGCAGGAGATGGCGGAGCAGCTGACCGGGGTGCTGCGGGAGGTGGTGGCGCTGCAGACGGGCCGTCCCCGGCCGCAGCTGTCCACGCTCTTCGGCCCGGAACTGCGCGTCCCCGACACCGTGCTGTTCACGGACCCGGCGGGCTGGGAGGCCTCCCGGCTGGGGGCCCGCCACACCCCGGCCCGCGCCCGGCTGTTCCGACGCTCCGCCGCCGCCCTCCCCGCGGGGCCCGATCCCGCGGGCACCGTCCCCGGCGACCCGGCCGGCACGGGGCCCGGCACCGGTACCGGCCCGGTGGTGGGCGGCTCGGTGCCGCTGGTGTCCACGGGCGGCACGGGCGCCGCGCCGGTGGCGGCGCTCGGCAGCACCGCCACGCACGCGGCGGTCGGGTCGGCGTTCCGGGCGGCCCCCGCGTCCGGCCCGCGACCCCCGGGGTCCGGCCCGCTGGTCCCCGCGGCCGCGCCGGCCGTCCCGGATCCCGCCCCGTCGGCCGGGCCCCCGGGGCCCGCCGCGCGCACCGCTCCCCCGGACGGCCCCGGTACCGCCCTGGCCCTGCCCGGTCCCCTCGTCGACCCGGACGACCCCAACGCCGGGTTCCTCGCGGGCCTGATGGCCTCCGGGGCCGCCGAGCTGCTCACCGCGCTGAGCGCGGCCCCCACCGGCTCCGTGGAGCTGCGGCTGCGGGAGCTGCGGGCCCGGCTGGAGCTGGGCGAGCTGGGCGCGGCGGCGGCCGTCCTCGGGGAGCTGGAGGACCGCCACCCCGACGACTGGCGGATCGTGTGGGCCCGCGGGGTGACGGCGCTGGCCGCCGGGGACGACGAGACCGCCGCCCTGGCCTTCGACGCCGTGTACGACGCCTTCCCGGGCGAGCCCGCCCCCAAGCTGGCCCTCGGCTTCTGCGCGGAGGTCCTCGGGCAGCTCGACAACGCCGCCGAGTACTACCGGCTGGTGTGGGCCACGGACCCCGGTTTCGTGAGCGCCGCCTTCGGCCTGGCCCGGGTGCGGCTGGCCGCCGGTGACCGGGCGGGCGCCGTCCGGGCCCTGGAGTCCGTGCCGGAGTCCTCCATCCACTACACCGCGGCCCGGGTCGCGGCGGTGCGGGCCCGGCTCCGGGAGCGTTCCCCTCGGGACGCCCTCCTGGACGACCTGCGGGCGGCGGCCGGGCAGGTGGAGCAGTTGCGGCGGTTCGGGCTGGACCCCGAGCGGCACGAACGGCTGTCCGCGGAAGTTCTGGGCTCGGCCCTGGACTGGGTACTGTCGGGTAGCCGGGGTGCGAGCCCCGGACAGACCTCGCTGCTCGGCAGTCAACTGGACGAGCGGGGGCTCCGGTTCGGACTGGAGCGCTCGTACCGGCTCCTGGCCCGGCTGGCCCGGCGCGGCGAGGAGCGGATCGAACTGGTGGAGCGGGCAAACCGTTTCCGTCCCCGAACGTGGGTGTGAGTGATGGCTCGGATCGACCGGCAGCCGGCCTGCCCCAACTGCGCGGAACCCCTGGAAGAGGACGACTTCTTCTGCGGCCGCTGCGGCTCTTCCCTCGCGGCGCCACCCGGCGTCCAGGACCGCCCCACGCTGCGCCTGACCGGCGGCGGCCCGCTGCACGGCGCGGCCGCCGGGCCGGGGCTGCCGGGCGGGCCGAACGGGGCGGACCGGTCCGCCGGCTGGGGTCCCGCCGCCGGTGCCCCGCCCGTGCCCTCCGGCATGCCCGCGGCCCCGCCCTGGGAGCGGGCGGCGGGCGTCCCCGCGGGCCGGCCGGGCACCGAGCCGTACCGGGCGCACGGGGCCGCGGGCCACTCCGGTGAGCTCCCCTACGGTTCCGGTCACGCCCCCGAACCCGGCTACGGCCCCGACCCGGGCCACGGCGCGGACCCCGGCCACGCGCCGGGGCGCGACACCGGCTTCGGCGCGGGCTTCGGCACCGCCCCGGCCCGCCCCTCGGACCCGGTGCCGGGCGCCCCGGCCGCGATCCGCCACGACGGCCCCGACCACGGGGAACCGGACCACGGGCATCCGCACCAGGAGCCTCCCGCCGCCCCGCGGCCGCTCCCGGAGGCCCCCGCCGCCGCCTCCGGTCACGAGGGCCCCGCGCGGACCGCGCCGCCCGCCGCCGGCGCCCCCGGCCGGACCTGCGTGGCCTGCCGGGCCGGGCGGGTGGACACCGACGGCTACTGCGAGCACTGCGGCCACGCCCAGCCCCGGGACCGGGACCACGTGGAGGAGGAGCTGGGCAGCGTGGCGGCGGTCAGCGACCGCGGCCTGCGCCACCACCGCAACGAGGACTCCTTCACGGTGGCCGCCACCAGCCTGCCCGAGGGCTCCACCGCCACCGTGGCGATCGTCTGCGACGGGGTCTCCTCCGCCGCCCGCCCCGACGAGGCCTCCGCGGCCGCGTCCGCCGCCGCCGGCGAGTCCCTGTTGGAGGCCCTGCCCCGCGGGGTCCACCCGCAGCAGGCCATGCACGAGGCGATCATCGCGGCGGGCGCCGCGGTGGACGCCCTCGCCGCGGAGAGCCAGGGCTCCCAGAACGCCCCGGCCTGCACCCTGGTCGGCTCCGTCACCATGGGCGGGCTGCTCGTCATCGGCTGGGTCGGCGACAGCCGCGCCTACTGGGTCCCCGACGACCGCGGCGCCCCCGCCGCCCGGCTCACCGAGGACGACTCCTGGGCCGCGCAGATGGTCGCCGCGGGCCTGATGAACGAGGCCGAGGCGTACGCCGACTCCCGGGCCCACGCCATCACCGGCTGGCTCGGCGCCGACGCCTACGAGCTGGAGCCGCACACCGCCGCCTTCAAACCGGACCGGCCCGGGGTGGTCGTGGTCTGCACCGACGGGCTGTGGAACTACGCCGAGTCCGCCGGCGAGATGGCACGGCTGCTGCCCCCCGACGCCGCCCTGCACCCGCTGCACGCGGCCAGGGTCCTGGTGGGCCACGCCCTCGACGGCGGCGGCCACGACAACATCACCGTGGCCCTGGTGCCCGTGCCGGGTCCGCCCCGCGCCTGAGGCCGGACCGGCCGCCCCGACCGCCCGACCTCCGGTGCGGCCGGGCGGTCCGGTCCGCCGCCGCCCGGTCCTCCGCCCCCGGGGCCACCGCGCCCCTCCCCGGCCTTCCGCCCGTCCGTCCCCGAGGAGCCCGCCCGAATGGCCAACTTCGCCAAGCCCAGCGCGCCGCGCTTCGCGGTCGAGGTGTACCAGAACGCGTACCTGCCCGAGGGCGGCCGTGAGGTCGACGCCATCGTCACGGTGCAGTCCACGGGCGGGGCGAAGCTGTCCGCCCGCCCGGAGGCGGGCCCGGCGGCGGCCGTGGTGCTGATGGTCGACTGCTCGGGCTCCATGGACTACCCGCCCGAGAAGATGCGCAACGCCCGCGAGGCGACCGCCGCCGCCCTGGACACCCTCCGGGACGGCACCGCCTTCGCCCTGGTCGCGGGCACCCACGTGGCCAAGGACGTCTACCCGGGCGGCGGCCGGCTGGCCCTGGCCGACGAGCGGACCCGCGCCGAGGCCAAGGAGGCGCTGCGGCGGCTCTCGGCGGGCGGCGGCACCGCCATCGGCACCTGGCTGCGGCTGGCCGAGCGGCTCTTCGCCCACACCCCGGCCCCGCTGCGCCACGGGATCCTGCTGACCGACGGGCGCAACGAGCACGAGGCCCCGGAGGAGCTGGCCGCCGCCCTGCGGGCCTGCGAGGGGCGTTTCACCTGCGACGCCCGGGGGGTGGGCGTGGACTGGGAGGTCGCGGAGGTCACCGGGATAGCCACGGCCCTGCTGGGCACCGCGGACATCGTGGCCGAGCCCGCGGGCCTGGCCGCGGACTTCACGGGGATGATGGAGAAGGCCATGGCCAAGGAGGTCGCCGACGTGGCGCTGCGGCTGTGGACGCCGGTCGGCGCCGAGGTGGTCTTCGTCAAGCAGGTGGCCCCCTCCGTGGTGGACCTGACCGGCCGCCGCACCGCGGCCGGACCGCGGGCCGGGGACTATCCGACGGGCTCCTGGGGGGACGAGTCCCGGGACTACCACGTGTGCGTGCGGGTGGCGGCCGCCGGGCTGGGACAGGAGATGCTCGCGGCCCGGGTCTCGCTGGTGCGGCCCGGTCCGGCGGAGGGCCCCGCGGGTGGTCCGCCGGCGCCCCTGGCCCAGGGTCTGGTCCGCGCGGTGTGGACGGACGATGTGGCCGCTTCCACCGCGATCAGCCCGCAAGTGGCGCATTACACAGGGCAGGCCGAGCTCGCCCAGGCCATTCAGCAAGGGTTGGAAGCCCGCAAATCGGGAGATTCCGACGCTGCCACGGCCAAGTTGGGACGGGCCGTACAACTGGCGAGTGCGTCGGGGAACGAGGACACTGCCAAACTGCTGGCAAAGGTGGTCGACGTGCTCGATGCCGCGACAGGTACTGTGCGGCTGAAGGCGAAGGTCACGGATGCGGACGAGATGACTCTCGAAACGCGTTCGACCAAGACCGTACGAGTGAAGAAGTGAAGTCCTGAATCACGGCCCGCAGGGGGCCGGACGGGGAGAGGGGGAAGGGCCGACATGCCGACCTGCCCGAACGGACACGCATCGGTCTCCGAGGACTGGTGCGAGGTCTGCGGCATCCGCATGACCGGAGCGGGTGCGCCGCCCGCCGGCGCCGCCCCCGGCCAGGCGCCCTCCTACGGCTACGGCTTCCCGCCCCCCGGCGGCCAGGCCACCGCGCAGGCGGAGCTCTGCCCGCAGTGCCGCACCCCCCGCGAGGCCATGGCGCCCTTCTGCGAGGAGTGCCGGTACAACTTCCTGACCCGGACCGCCACCTCGTACACCCCGGTCTCGCCCCAGGGCCCCGGCCACCCCGGCGCCCCCGGCCAGGGTCCGGGCATGAACCTGCCGCCCGGCTACCAGCCTCAGCACCCCCAGCAGCAGCACCCCCAGCACCAGCAGCCGCAGCATCCTCAGCAGCAGCACCCGGGCGCGCCGCAGGGCCAGGACCCGTACGAGTACCAGGGCTCCCGCCCCTCCCAGGTCAACCGCCCCGCCGAGCCGCTGGGTGGGGACACCCCCGGCGGCCCGCCGCGCCCGCCCGGCCTGCACCCCAACGCCCCCGTGCTGCCCCCGCTGCCCGGCTTCGAACAGCCGCCCGCCCCGGGTCGGCCCGGCGCTCCCGGACAGCCCCGGCCCGCCGCCCCCACCGGCAGCGGCGACTGGAACCTCACCCCGCCCGGACAGCAGCAGTCCGCGCCCCCCTTCCCGGGCCACCCCGGGCAGCACCAGGGGCACCCGGGGCAGCAGCAGGGCCACCCCGGACAGCACCAGCCGTACCCGCAGGGCGGCGGCAGCTGGTCGGCCACGATCGGCCCGGACCGCACCTACTTCATGGCGATGATGCGGCGCAGCGGGCCGGAGGCCGCCGGGCTCAACCTGCCCGCGTACTCCCCCGAGCAGCACCTGCCGCTCACCGGCGGGCAGATCACCATCGGTCGCCGCCGCCAGTCCACCGGCGAGGCCCCGACCATCGACCTGTCGGTGCCTCCGGAGGACCCGGGCGTCTCGCACCAGCACGCGGTGCTGGTGCAGCAGCCCGACGGCAGCTGGGCCGTGGTGGACCAGAACTCCACCAACGGCACCACCATCAACGGCGGCGAGGAGCCGATCCAGCCGTACGTGCCGGTGCCGCTGGGCGACGGGGACCAGGTCCACGTCGGCGCCTGGACCACCATCACCATCCGCCGCGGCTGACCCCGCCGTTCTTCCCCCGCACCCGTCCGCTCAGCCCGCCCCCGGCGGGCCCGGGGCGCGCCGGGGGCCCAGGGGCCAGACGTAGGGGCCCCGCGGATCGTCCAGCCAGCACCACTGGCCCTCCGCCCCGACCGTGACGCCGAAGCGCTCCCGGCCGGGGCGGTCCTCGTGCCGCCACAGGTCCAGCGCCTCGCGCACGCCCAGTCCGCCCCCGGTCAGCTCCAACACGAACCGGAAGCGGTCGTTCTCCAGCACGTCGTGCGGGGCCCCGGCGCCCGGCCGGTGCGGTGCGGGCAACAGGGCCCCCGCGGCACCGCGCAGCGGCACGAAGTAGGCCGCGGTGGGCAGGAAACGGCCCTCCGCGGACCCGTCCGCCGCCACCTCCAGGCGGATCAGCCCGGTGGCGAGCGGGGCCAGGATCCGAGCCCCGGGCGCGCACTGGGCGGGCCACGCGGACGGCACCGAGGGCAGCGAGCAGGTGGCGAGGATCCGGTCGAAAGGGGCCCGGGCCGGACAGCCCCGGGCCCCGTCCCCGGTGACCACCTCGGGCCGGTACCCCAGCAGCTCCAGGTGGGTCCGGGCCGATTCGGTGATCTCGGGGTCCAGGTCCACGGTGGTGACCAGCGCGTCGCCGAGACGGTGGCAGAGCAGCGCCGCGTTGTAGCCGGTGCCCGCGCCGATCTCCAGCACCCGGTCGCCGTCCCGCACGTCCAGCGCGGTCAGCATGCGGGCCATCAGGGAGGGCTGGCTGGCCGAGGAGATCAGCTCCCCGTCCCGGATCCGGGTGGCCAGGGCCGTGTCCGTGTGGACCCCGCGCAGCCAGCGGGCCCGACCGGCCGGATCGGGGTCCTCGCCCCAGACCCGCTCGTACCCGGCGCCGCGGCCCTCGTAGAAGGCGGGGACGAACAGGTGGCGGGGCACCTCCTCGAAGGCCGCCCGCCAGGCCGGGTCGGCCAGCACCCCGGCGGCGACCAGCTCCCGCACCAGCCCCGCGTGGCCCGCGGCCCGCGCCTCGCGCCCCGCGCCGCCCCCGCCGCTCGCCTCGCCCATGCCTCCACTGTGCTGCCGGCCCCGCGCGACGGCGACCGGGACGGGCCCCGGCCGGGACCGGACCGAGATCGGCCGGGGGTCCTGGGTCCCCGGTACTCCGTCCGGGCGTCTGAGACGATGGTCGGGTGAATGAGATTCCAGGGGACACGCAGGAGCAGACCTTCTACGAGCAGGTCGGCGGCGAGGAGACCTTCCGCCGGCTCGTCCGACGCTTCTACCAGGGCGTCGCGCAGGACCCGCTGCTCCGCCCGATGTACCCGGAAGAGGACCTCGGCCCCGCCGAGGAGCGGTTCGCGCTGTTCCTCATGCAGTACTGGGGCGGCCCCACCACCTACAGCGAGAACCGCGGCCACCCGCGGCTGCGCATGCGGCACGCCCCGTTCGTCGTGGACCGGGCCGCGCACGACGCCTGGCTGGCGCACATGCGGGAGGCCGTGGACGAGCTGGGGCTGGCCCCGGAGCACGAGCAGCAGCTGTGGCGCTACCTCACCTACGCCGCCGCCTCGATGGTGAACACCGCGGGCTGAGCCGCGTCCGTGCCCGCGCGGGCACGCGCATCGACGCAGAGGACCCCGGTCGCCGTCCCTTCCCACAGTGAGCGGAGAGGGACGGCGACCGGGGTCCTCGTACGTCGGGTCCGGCCGGGCAGCCGGGTCGGGCCTCAGACCGGGCTGACCTGGAGCGCGCCGAGGCCGCCGGTAGCACCGCCGGGGCGGCGGATGACCACCGAGCCGTACGGGGTGCGCAGCCGCAGCCAGCTCCCGGAGGTGAGGACCGCCACGGCCACCGGTCCGCTCGCGGCGGGCCGCAGGAAGCCCAGGGACTGGGCCGCGTGCACGGCCCGCAGCGGCAGCTCGGTACCCGCCAGGGTGCGGGACCAGATCTCGCGGCCGATCCGGTCGCGCGCGGAGCGGGTGCGCTCCTCGGCCGGCAGGGCCTCGTCCCGGGAACGGAACTCGGCCACCGCGGCCCCGACCACGGCCCGCATGGCCTCCGCCTCGGGCACCCCGGACACCGGCCGCCAGCCGCCCCGGGGCGGGAGCACCCCGGCCCAGGGCGGGCCGGTGACCGCGCCGGGCACCTTGGCCGTGGCGGCCGACTCCTCGATGGTCTCCAGCAGCTCGCCCGCCGAGACCGTCAGGTCCAGTTCGGCGGGCTCGGCGAGCCGGACGGCACGGACCGCCAGCACCTCGAAGGAGGGCGGGCGGCCGAAGACGGCCAGCGCCCCGCCCCCCGCCTGGAGCCGGACGGCCGCCGCGCGGTCGTAGTGCACCAGGCGGCCCAGGAAGGCGGCGAGGTCCGCCGCCTCCCCGGGATCGGCGAAGCAGAGCCGGTCGGTCATGCCGCGACGGTCCCTTCCGGGCCCGCGTCCTCGTCGTCGAGGTACTTCTCCAGGAAGTACCGCTCCTCCTCCGTGATGCGGCGCGGCCGCCCCTCGGCGAGGTTGTACGGCACCACGACGGTGGAGGCGCGGACGTAGACCTTCTCCGGGGAGTCCTCGGTGGCCTCGTCCTTGATCTCGTAGCCGATGGTCAGGGACGCGGCGCCTATCCGGGTCACCCAGGACTCGATCAGCACCGGCTCGTGGCGGTGCAGCAGGGGCAGCTTGTAGTCGATCTCGTGACGGGCCACGACGGACCCGCCCGTGAAGGACTGGCTGCCCTCCCCCGGCGCGAGCCGGAACATGAAGTCGATGCGGGCCTCTTCCAGGTAGCGGAGGAAGACCACGTTGTTGACGTGCCCGAAGGCGTCCATGTCCGACCAGCGCAGGGGGCACCGGTAGATGTGACGGGCCATGCTCAGCCCCGGGTGAGCTTCTTGTAGGTGGCGCGGTGCGGCCGGGTGGCGTCCGGGCCGAGGCGCTCGATCTTGTTCTTCTCGTAGGACTCGAAGTTGCCCTCGAACCAGAACCACTTCGAGTCGCCCTCGTAGGCCAGGATGTGCGTGGCCACTCGGTCCAGGAACCAGCGGTCGTGGGAGACGACCACGGCGCAGCCGGGGAAGTCCAGGAGCGCGTTCTCCAGGGAGGACAGGGTCTCGACGTCGAGGTCGTTGGTCGGCTCGTCGAGGAGGAGCAGGTTGCCGCCCTGCTTGAGGGTGAGCGCGAGGTTGAGGCGGTTGCGCTCACCACCGGAGAGGACGCCGGCCGGCTTCTGCTGGTCCGGGCCCTTGAAGCCGAAGGCCGAGACGTAGGCGCGCGAGGGCATCTCGACCTGGCCGACGTTGATGTAGTCCAGCTCGTCCGAGACGACCGCCCAGAGGGTCTTCTTCGGGTCGATGTTGGCGCGGCCCTGGTCCACGTACGAGATCTTGACGGTCTCGCCGACCTTGATCTCGCCGGAGTCCGGGGTCTCCAGGCCCTGGATCATCTTGAAGAGCGTGGTCTTGCCCGCACCGTTGGGGCCGATGATGCCCACGATGCCGTTGCGCGGCAGGGTGAAGGAGAGGTCGTCGATGAGGACCTTCTCACCGAAGGCCTTGGAGAGGTTGTTGACCTCGACCACGATGGAGCCCAGGCGCGGGCCCGGCGGGATCTGGATCTCCTCGAAGTCCAGCTTCCGCATCTTCTCGGCCTCGGCCGCCATCTCCTCGTAGCGGGCGAGACGGGCCTTGGACTTGGCCTGGCGACCCTTGGCGTTGGAGCGGACCCACTCCAGCTCTTCCTTGAGGCGCTTCTGGCGCTTCTCGTCCTTCTTGCCCTCGACCTTGAGGCGCTCGGCCTTCTTCTCCAGGTAGGTGGAGTAGTTGCCCTCGTAGGGGTGGGCGCGGCCGCGGTCGAGCTCCAGGATCCACTCGGCCACGTTGTCGAGGAAGTACCGGTCGTGGGTGACGGCCACGACGGCGCCCTTGTACTGGGCCAGGTGCTGCTCCAGCCAGTTCACGGACTCGGCGTCGAGGTGGTTGGTGGGCTCGTCGAGGAGCAGCAGGTCGGGGGCCTCCAGCAGCAGCTTGCAGAGGGCGACGCGGCGCTTCTCACCACCGGAGAGGTTGGTGACCGGCCAGTCGGCGGGCGGGCAGCCCAGCGCGTCCATGGCCTGCTCCAGCTGGGCGTCCAGGTCCCAGGCGTTGGCGTGGTCCAGGTCCTCCTGGAGCTTGCCCATCTCCTCCATGAGCTCGTCCGTGTAGTTCGTGGCCATCTCCTCGGCGATGGCGTTGAACCGGTCGAGCTTGCCCTTGATCTCGGCGACGCCGTCCTGCACGTTCTGCAGGACGGTCTTCGACTCGTCGAGCTTGGGCTCCTGCATGAGGATGCCGACGGAGTAGCCGGGCGCCAGGAAGGCGTCACCGTTGGACGGCTGCTCGATGCCCGCCATGATCTTCAGGACGGTGGACTTACCGGCGCCGTTCGGGCCGACGACGCCGATCTTCGCTCCCGGCAGGAAGTTCAGGAAGACGTCGTCGAGGATCACCTTGTCACCGTGCGCCTTGCGCGTCTTGCGCATGGTGTAGATGTACTCAGCCAAGAGAAACCGTCCGGCAGATCGATGGGTGGGCAGATACACCCCATACTGCCGTACGTCCATCCCCGGGCGGAAACCGCTGCGTGATCACTGGCGCCCGCGGGGCGGGCCCGGCGCCGGCCCGGCACCGGTCAGTGGTCGGAGGGCCGCTTCCGCAGGGCCAGCACCACGCCCGCGCCGAGCACCACCAGCCCCACCGCCAGGGCCGCGATCACCGGGGTGGCCGCGCTGCTGCCGCTGGCCGCCAGCCGGTCCCCGTGCGACTCCGTCCCGTCGGAGGCGGAGGCCCCCGGGGCGGGCAGCGCCGTGACGGGTGCGGCGAGGGTGCCCACCGAACCGGAGGCCGTCCACACCGCGGAGGCCGTGGCCGCCGTGACGGCCTCGCTGGAGCCCGCGACGACCTGGGCCTGGTCGGGCAGCCCACCGGTGAGGACCCGGCCCACCGGGACGCGGGTGGTCCCCTGGACGGTCACCGAGGCGGTGCCCCCGGGGCTGTCCTCGGGCACCGTGAACCACAGCCGGGTGCCGTTCACGGCCTCGGTGATCGCGGCGCCGTCCTTGCCGACCACCCGGATCCCGCGGGCGGCGGCGGCCTCGTCGAGGACCACCGCCACGCTCTGCGCCCCGGTGCTGACCGTCAACGGGCCGAGCAGCCGGCCGGCCCGCCCGGCCACCGAGCCCGGACCCAGCCCCAGCGAGGCGGCCGGTTCCGCCATCCTTCGGGCCTCCTTCTGGAGGTGGTCGGCGAGCTTCTCGGCCGCCGGGTCGGCGGCCTCCACGGCCGTCGCGCCGGTGACCCGCCAGATCGCCACCTGGGTGCCCGCGGCGGCCGACTCGGCCGTCAGGGCCTTCGCCCCGGCCGCACGCGCCAGCCCCGCCAGGTCGTTCACCTGCGGATAGGAGTGCTGGACGATCCAGCGGACCCGCCCGGCCTCGCGGTTGCCCGCCAGCGGGCTCTCGGCCCAGGGGGTCTCGGCGTACCGGGTCTCCCGGGGGGCCATCCCCGCCACGTCCAGCCCGTAGGTCTGGAGGGTGCCGCCGCCGTCCACCCGCATCTCGTACAGCCCGGCCGGGATCCGCCGCACCCCCTCCGGGGCGCGCAGCAGGGCCTGCCCGGTGGTGACCGGACCGTCCAGGACGGCGCCGGCCCCCGCCTGCCGGTCCGGGGCCCCGACGACCGCGGCGGCGGAGCCGCACGCGCCGCCCGCGAGGGCGGCCGCGAGCAGCGCCCCGGCGGCCACGGTGCGTAGCGGAACCGTGACCGGAGCGACGGATTCAGCAGGTCCGGCGGCCGTGGCCACAGTGACGGGAGGTACGGAAGGAACGGCAGCAGGAACCGCGGGAACGGCAGCAGACACAGACTTCCCCTTCGGGCCAGAGACCCACGCGCCCATGAGTACCGGGGAATCCTAGCGCTCTCGAACACTCAGCCCACCGCCGCCTTCTGAGGTTCCGTCAGAGTGGTGTCCGCATTCATCACCCGTCTGAACGCAGCGGTGCCCCGCGCGAGGTCGTGACCGACGGTGACGGCCTCCACGTCCGCCGAGACGAAACGGCGGCCCTCCCCCTTCTCCACCTCGCGCACCCGCAGTCGCCCGTGCACCACCAACGGCTCGCCCACGGACACGGATCCGGCCAGATTCGCCGCCAGGGCACGATTCGCCCAGACGGTGTAGAAACTCGTGGGCCCGTCGGCCCACGCCTCCTGCCTGCGGTTCCAGTACCGCGACCGGACCGCCAGCCGGAAGCGGGCCGCCGGGCCGCTCTCCGTCTCCCGGTAGTCCACCTGCGTGGCCGCCCACCCCACCAGGGTCACCACCGTCTCGTTCATCCCCGTCACCCACCCCGCACACGTCGGCCCCGGGACCGTCCCGGGGCCGTACGCACATCGTGGGCCGGAGGTGCCGCGGGCCGCCGCGGCCTGTGGACTACCGGCCGGTTGTGGACAACTTCGCCACCGTCGCGTACTGCTCCCGCACCTCGCGGTAGCGCAGCAGCTCCGCCGCCACCGGCTCCAGCACCTTCGCCCGGCCACACCCCGCCGCCGCCTGTCGGAGCCGCCGCTCGGCCTCCTGCCCGTACCGGCGGGCCGGACCCCGGGCCGCCACCGAACAGCCCCACTCCACCAGCGGACCGCCCACGATGCCCGCCACCATCAGCAGCACCGGCACCATCAACCCCGGCTGGAGCACCCCCACGATCTGACCGAGCAGCCACAGCCCCCCGTAGAACTGCAACAGCGTCATCGAGGCCTGCGCGAGCACCGCCGCGGGCCACCAACCCGGCCGCGGCGGCTTCGCCCCCGGTCCGGCCGGTCCGGGCCCCTCCGCGCTCAGCGCCAGCTCGTCCAACATCTCCGGAAGCCGCTCCGCGCCCCGCACCGCCGTCTCGCGGACGGCCAGCGCCCAGGGCTCCGGCAGTCCGGCGGCGGCCTCGTCGGCCACGACCCGCACCGCCTGCTCCACCCGCTGCCGGGCCGTCACCTCCTCCTCGGCCGGAGCCTCGGCGGCCGCCCCGCCCCGGGTCAGGCGCTGCGCGATCCGCTGCGGGGACCGCTGGGACTCGTACCACCGCCACAGCCGCAGCCACGGGGTGCCGCACGCCCGGCCCGCGTTGCGGCGCCAGGCCCGCTCCGCCGCCAGCCCCGCCGCGTGCGCCCCGACCGCCTCCGCCAGCCGCTCCTCGAACTCCGCGCGGGCCCCCTCCCCGATCTCGGGACGCCGTCCGTCGGTCACGTACAGGGGCCGCAGCCGGTGCGCGGCCTTGTCCACGTCGGCGGAGATCCGCCGGGTCGCGGCCCCGCGCTCGGCGGCGAACTGGCCCAGGAGTTCGCGCAGCACCCCCACGCCCTCACCGGTCAGCGCGGACAGCCCGAGGACCGTGGCCCCGGGCTCCCCGTGCTCGCCGAGGGCCATCCCGTCCTCGTCGAGGAGCCGGCGCAGGTCGTCCAGGACCTGGTCGGCGGCCTCGCCGGGCAGCCGGTCCACCTGGTTGAGGACCACGAAGGTGATCTCGGCGTGGCCGGCCAGCGGACGCAGGTACCGCTCGTGGAGGATCGCGTCGGCGTACTTCTCCGGGTCCACCACCCAGATCACCGCGTCCACCAGACCCAGCACCCGGTCCACGTGCTCCCGGTGGCTGACCAGCGCGGAGTCGTGGTCGGGCAGGTCGATGAGGACCAGGCCGCGCATGGACTCGTCGGTGTTGCCCGCGTCCCGGGGGCGACGGCGCAGCCGGCCGGGGATCTCCAGCCGGTCCAGCAGACCGGCGGCCCCGTCGGACCAACTGCACGCGATGGGCGCGGAGGTGGTGGGGCGGCGCAGCCCGGTCTCCGAGATCTGCACCTGCGCCAGGGCGTTGAAGAGGGTGGACTTGCCGCTGCCGGTGGCCCCCGCGATCGCGACGACGGTGTGCCGGGCGGAGAGCCCGCGGCGCGCGGCGGCCTCGTCCAGGACCCGGCCCGCCTCGGCGAGGGTCTTGCCGTCCAGACGGGTCCGGGACAGCCCCACCAACTGGCGCAGCGCGTCCAGACGGAGCCGCAGGGCCTGCGCCTCCGGGCTCGGCGCGGGCACCACCGGCTGCGGGCCGGTCCGCCCGGCCCCGGACACGGCCCGGGCCAGGGCCTGCGTCTCGCGGTCCTCCGCGTCCTCGGGGCTCTCCGGATCCCCCGGGTACCCGCCGGATCCGGGCCCCGCCCCGTAGGGCAGCGCCCCGTCGGGGCCGCCGGAGCGGCGGGCGATCAGTCCGTCGTCCCAGCGGGAGGGGTTGTGCTCGGGCTGGTCGGTCACTGCGGTCACCGCGGTCACCTCTCCTTCTGCAGTACGGACAGCGCGGCGATCAGTTCGGCCTGGGGTTCGGGGGTGACTTCGAGCGCGTCGAGGGGGGCGAGCCGGCGGTCGCGTTCGGCTTTGAGGACCTTCTCCAGGTGCGCGGCGACGAGCTCCCCGCCCCGGTCCCGCAGCCGCAGCGCGGTGTGCGCCCCGATCCGCTGGGCCAGCCGCTCCCCGGCCGCCTTGGCCCGCTTGCCGCCGAGGAGTACGGCCACCAGCAGGGCGGCCACGGCGTCGGCCTCGGGGGCGTTCTGCCGGTCGAGACCGGCCACCTCCTCCTCGGCGATCTCCTCCAGAACCCGCCGCCAGTGCCGTACGGCCACCCCGATCCGCTCCGCCGCCTCGCGGTCCGGGACCGGCAGCGGCACCCCTGCGGCGGCCGGCTCCCCGCGCCAGGCGGCCGCGATCCGCTCGTCGGCGGAGGCGACGGCGCACTGGAGGAGGGCGGCCAGGCTTTCGGCGAGGGAGTCGAGGAGTTCGTCGGCGGTGGTGTCGAGGGGGTAGCCGCGGTAGCGGGTCAGGGCGTCGCCGGCGAGCACCGCGCCCTGGTCCAGGCCGGCCCGCACCCGCTTGCCCTCGCGGCGGTACGCCTCCTCGACCGCGGCGGTGAGCCGGACCGCCGCCGCGTGCTGCGCCGCGACGGCGGAGGCCAGCTCCGGCATCCGGCTGCGCAGCGAGTCCAGGGCGCCCAGCGCGGTCCGACCGACCGCCTGCTGACGGGCCGCCGGGTCCTGCGCGTGGTGGCTGAGCCAGCCGGCGAGCGGGGCCACGGCACTGGCCGGCAGCAGCCCGCCGCCGCCCGTGGACTCGGGCAGCTCGGGCACCGTGAACCGCGGCACGTCACCGAGTCCGGCCCGGGTGAGCAGGGCCCCGTACTGCCGGGAGACGTCGGCGAGGACCTGGTGCGGCACCCGGTCCAGCACCGTGATCAGGGTCGCCTTGTACTCCTTGGCGGTGCGCAGCAGGTACCAGGGCACCGCGTCGGCGTACCGGGAGGCCGTCGTGACCATCACCCAGACGTCGGCGGCGCAGAGCAGTTCGGCGGCGAGGGTGCGGTTCTCCACGACGAGGGAGTCGATGTCGGGGGCGTCGAGGAGGGCGAGCCCGCGCGGGAGGGATCCTGCGGTCTCGATGCGCAGCTCGCTGTGCGCGGCGGGGGCGGCCCCGTGCTCGTCGTGCGCGTCGTAGTCGCCGTACTCGCCGCGCCGAGCGCCGGAGCCGGCGCCGGCGCCCCGGCCGCGGGGCCGGTGGGCGCCACCGGGCCCGCCGTCGACGCCGCTCGCTCCGGTCGCTCCGGTGGTGAGGCGGTGCGCGGGTCCATGTCCGTGCTCGTGCCCGTGTCCGTGCCCGGCTCCCGCGCCGACGCCGATCCCGGGTTCCGCGCCCTCCTCGACCTGCGGCAACCAGATCCGCATGAGGTCGGGGAGCACCCGCAGTCCGGCGAACCAGTGGTGGTCGTCGGGGTGGCAGACGAGCACGGGCGTCCGGGTCGTGGGCCGCAGCACCCCCGCCTCGCTGACCTGACGCCCCACCAGGGAGTTGACCAGCGTGGACTTCCCGGCCCCGGTGGACCCGCCCACCACGGCCAGCAGCGGGGCCTCGGGGGCCCGCAGCCGCGGTACGAGGTAGTCGTCGAGCTGCGCCAGGAGTTCCGCTCTGGTCCGGCGGGCACGCGGCGCGCCGGGCAGGGGCAGCGGCAGACGCACGGAGGCGACCCGGTCGCGCAGGGCGGAGAGGGCATCGATCAGCTGAGGCCGTACATCCAAGGTCACCACATGCGAAGAATGCCCAATTTCGCATCCTTTTTGAAGCTTATAGGCCCTCTGCGCGCCGATCGCCAGTCGGCTGGTCCCCCCGGGACAGAACGGACGACTGGGGCGCAGGCATAACGAGTGCACAACACCGCGCGCGGGAGCGTGCAAAAGCGGTGCGCGAATCGCACCTGCCTGCGATTATCGGGACCGCTTCACCGAACCTCCACAACGTGGCACGCGGGTGAAGCAACCGGGACAAGGCGACCGGAGCCCTATCCTTGACCCGGCACGGACCACGGTCCCCACCCCACCCCGGGGCTCCCGGCCACCACGGCCGCATCCCGGCCCCCGTAGCTCAGTGGATAGAGCAGGTGCCTTCTAAGCACTTGGCCGCAGGTTCGAGTCCTGCCGGGGGCACTCCACCACACGCCGACCGGCCCTCCCGCAAGGGAGGGCTTTTTCGCAGGTCAGCGCACCTTAACCGGGCAAGAGTAGTGGGGGCGTAAGTTCCGGATCCCGAAGCCGGTGGCCCGGGGGGCGCGGGGTCAGCAGGATTCGTCGTACTTCACCGCGCGCAGGGTGACGGGGCGGCCGGCGAGCTCGGTCCCCGGCGCCGGGTCCTGCTCGCAGACCTGCCAGTTGGACTCCACGAGGACCATGCGGTCCGCGGACGAGGCGTCGTTGACGGTGAGGTTCGTGGACGGGTCCAGGGCCTGGCGGGCGACCTTGACGGACTTGCCCGTGAAGTCGGGCATGGAGGTCGCCGTCCCGCCCGGGGTCGCGCCGTGGTCCCGGCCGGGGCACGTCTCGTCGAGCTTGACGGAGGCGAAGTCGACGCGGGCGTCGACCGGATGCGGGCCCGGGGCCGGTACTTGCCCGCACACCTTCCAGTTCCGGTCGAGGGCCTGTACGCGGCCCCGGCCCAGGGCGTCGTGGGAGTGCAGGTCGTGGAAGCCCGCCGCCTGGGCCCGGTCCTGAGCGGACTGGAGGCCCTTGCCCGTCATGTCCGGTAAGGCGGCGGTGTCGACGGCGGTCGGCTCGTCCGACGCGGGGGCGGAGGCGGTTCGCCCGGGGGGCCGGTCTCCGCTCGGCGCTTCCGCGTCGCTCGCGCCTCCCGCTTCGCACGCGGTGAGCGTCAGCAGGAGGGCCGCGCCCGCGAGGGCCCTGGCGAGGTGGGTGGGGCGGGTGAAGTGGGTCAGGTCGGTGAGGTCGGTGAGGTGAGTGCGCACCACCCCAGGCTGACGGAGGGTTCGGGCTCCGTAGCGGGGTGTGACCATCTCGTGATGGCCGCACCCCGTCCCACGGGCCCGCCCCACCGTGTCG
Source organism: Streptomyces sp. NPDC097619 (assembly GCF_040302735.1). Classification (NCBI taxonomy): domain Bacteria; kingdom Bacillati; phylum Actinomycetota; class Actinomycetes; order Kitasatosporales; family Streptomycetaceae; genus Streptomyces; species Streptomyces sp. NPDC097619. Next base: position 74,735 of record NZ_JBEOSD010000002.1, read on the forward strand.
GTATCGCGGGGCGGAGGGTCAGGCGGGTGCTTCCGCGCGGTCTTCCCGGGAGACCAGGGCCCAGATGATGAAGACGTCGATGCCGATCACGATCACGGACCAGACCGGGGCGTAGGGCAGGAAGAGGAACTGGGTGACCAGGCTCAGCGAGGCCAGGAAGATGCCGGCGAAGCGGGCCCACGCCTGGTCCTTGAGGAGGCCCACGCCCGTGACGATGGCGAGCGCGCCCACGATGATGTGGATCCAGCCCCAGGCCGTGAGGTCGAACTTGTAGACGTAGCTGCCGACCCGGGCGTAGACGTCGTCCTCGGCCGCCGCGGCGATGCCCTGGAGGACGGCGAGGATGCCGGTGCACAGCAGCAGGGTGCCGGCGAAGGCCACGCCGCCGCGGACCCAGGCCTCGTGGCTCGCCTGGTCGGGGGACCGGCCGCGGCCGTGGGCGCCCGGGGAGTCGCCCCAGGAGGCGGTCTTGGGGGCGGTCGGACCGGCGGCCGGGTCGGGGCCGGGGTTCGGGTTCGGCTGGCTCTGGGTCATCGCGGTTCCTTTCCTCGGCGGGGCCTCCGCGGCGCCCTCCGGGCGTGCGGTGGGCCGCCCGTCCCGACGGCTCCCCGCCGTCGCGGTCCGGCCCCGCGTGTCGCGCCTCCCCTCCGCACCAGCTGATCCGCCGTACGGGCGTACGTCCATCCGGGGTGCTCCGTACGGGTGAAGGGGCGGGCGGGGGAAGGCCCCCGGGTGCGGTGCTCACCCGTACGGCCTTCACTGGGGAGGGTGTGGCCCGCACGTCCGTGCGGGCCGAGGCAGCGAGGAGCGGCCATGGACGCGTACGGACCGGAGGACGGACCGCGGGGCGGACCGGAACGGAAGTCCGACGGCGGGTCCGCGGGGGCCGGGCCCGCGCGACGGGCCGGCCGGTGGGGGCGGGGGGTGCGGGCCGCGGCGGTCACGGTGGCCGTGGCGGGGCTCGCCGCCGCCGGGCTCGCGGGCTGCTCGGACGGCTCCGTGGACGGTGGCGGGGCGGCCAGCGCGGCCGCGTCCGCGGCGGCTTCGGTCGGGGCGCAGCTCTCCGCGGCGGCCTCGGAGGCCGGGGAGGTGTTCTCCTCGGCCACGGCGGCGGCGAAGGAGAAGTTGGACGGGATCACGGGCGACGAGGTGAAGGGGTCCGTGACGCTGGGCACCCCCGCCACGAACGCCGACGGCCGGACCACCGTCGAGGTCACGGTGGCCAACTCCACCGGCGAGGAGAAGTCCTTCGCCGTGCAGGTCCTCTTCAAGGATCCGACCGGCAAGGACGTGGACACGGTGGTGCTGACCGTGGACGACGTCCCGGCGAACGGCACCGGCAAGGGCACGGCCCGCAGTACGCACGAGCTTCCGGACGGGGTGACCGCCGAGGTGGCCACCGCCCTGCGCTACTGAGGCGCGCCGCTCAGATCGTGCGCGTCAGGTACACGCTCAGCGGGTCCGGACGGTAGTCCGCGAAGGGTTCGCAGGGTGCGAAGCCGTGCTTGGCGTACAGGGCGCGGGCCGGGGCGAAGAAGGGGTCGGAGCCGGTTTCCAGGCTCAGCCGGCGGTGGCCGGTGCGGCGCGCCTCGGCGATGAGGTGCTCCAGGAGCAGGGAGGCCACGCCGGAGCGCTTGCGGCGGGCGGCGGTGCGCATGGACTTGACCTCGGCGTGCTCCCGGTCCAGCCACTTCAGGGCGCCGCAGCCGACGATGGTGCCGTCGTCCTCGGTGACGGTCCACAGGGTGACGTCGTAGCGGCGCAGCCCGTCCAGGTCCAGGGCGTGCTTGCTCTCCGGCGGGGTGATGGAGCGCATCTCGCTGACGTGCTCGGCGAGGAACGCGGCGATCTCCGGACCCGAGAGGTCGTCCACTGCAATCTTCATCGAGCCAGGCTAGGCGCGGGGCCCTCCGGAAACCAGCCACGGGGGTGGCCCCGGGAACGGGTTGGGCAGGTACGGGGCACGGTGGGGCGGGACCGGTGGGCGAGTCCCGGCCGGTGTGGGAGGCCGGGCGGGTGCGGCCGACCTGCGGCCCCGTACCCTCAGGGCATGGTCACGCAGGAGTTGGACGGGGAACGGCCGGTCACGGGGAGCCTCCCCGTGGGTGGGTCGGTGGAGTTGTGGCGGCTGGACACGGACCGCCGCGCCGTCGGTGGCCACCCCGTGGACACCGCCCTGCTCGACGACGAGGAACGGGCCCGGGCCGGCCGCTTCGTCCGCCCCCGGGACCGGCAGCGTTACCTGGCCGCGCACGTGGGTCTGCGGGTGTTGCTCGGCGGCTACCTGCGGCTGCCGCCGGAGGACGTGGTGTTGGTCCGGGAGGACTGCCCAGGCTGCGGCGGGCCGCACGGCCGTCCCACCCTCGGCGGGCCCGGCGCGGGACGGCTGTACTTCTCGCTGTCGCACAGCGCGGACGTGGCCCTGATGGCCTTCAGCGGGGTCCGGGTGGGCGTGGACATCGAGGCGGTTCCGGGGGCCTCCGTGGTGACCGACCTGATCAACACCCTGCACCCGCGCGAGACCGCCGAGCTGATGGCGCTCCCCGAGGCGGAGCGGCCGGGCGGGCTCGGGCGGGTCTGGTCGCGGAAGGAAGCCTGCCTGAAGGGGACCGGCGCGGGCATCGGCGCGGGCCTGGTGGAGCCGTACGTGGGGGCCGGACCGGCACCCGCGGGCACCCCGGGCTGGACGGTGCGCGACGTGCCGGCGCCGCCGGGCTTCGCGGCCGCCCTGGCCGTGGCCGCCCCGGCGGCCTGAGCCCGGGGCACGCCGGGCACGCCGAGGGCCCCGGGCACCCTGAGCGCCCCGGACACCCCGGGCGCCCCGTGGGTCGTCGCCCCCGCGCGCCCCGGACACCCGCCCGCCGGCGCCGCTAGCGTGCCCGCATGGAGATCCGGCGCGCGACCACGGTCGCGGAACTGCGGGCCGCGGAAGAGCTGTTCGACGGCCCCGTACGGCAGGACTGGGCCGAGCGCTTCCTCGCGGCGGAGGGGCACGTCATGCTCCTCGCCCTCGTGGAGGGCACGGCCGTCGGCATGGTCTCGGGCATCGAGATGTGCCACCCGGACAAGGGCACCGAGATGTGCCTCTACGAGCTCTCCGTGGCCGAAACCCATCGGCGGCTCGGCATCGGGAAGGCCCTCACGGAGGCCCTCGCGGCCGTGGCGCACGGGCGCGGCTGCTACGGGCTCTGGGTGGGCGTGGACACCGACAACGAGCCCGCCCTGGCCACCTACCGGTCCGCGGGGCTCCGGGACGAAGGCGTGTTCGCGATGCTCTCCCGACCTCCGGCGGACCCCGCCGACGCGGCCGCCGCGGCGACCCCGCCGGCCACCCCCGGAGCACCCGTCGCACCGCCCGGGGAACCCGGCCCGGACCCGGACTGATGGCCCATCAATTCCTGTGTGCTTTCCGGACAGACAAGTCATTGACTTCTCCGGTCCGCGACGCGTCAATGTCGGCCACCGCACCGGCTCGGCCTCCCCCGCACACCGGGTGCGGGGAGGGTTCGTCATGACGAAGGAGTCGCGACCCAGTGAGCACGAGTTACCGACGAAGAGTCCTGGCCGGGGCGGGCGCCCTCACCCTGGCGCTGAGTGGCATGGCGGGTCTGGCGGGTACGGCACAGGCCGCGACGAAGACCACCCCGGTGTTCTCGAACTGTGACGCCCCCGCCCCGCAGCCCGACGGTTCGGGCGACCAGAACTACACGATCACGCTCCCCGACACCGCCAAGGCCGGGGACGTCGTGCCGATCACCATCGACCCGGGCCCCAGCCCGCTGATCCCGCAGTTCGCGGTCACCACCGTCAACACCACCAAGATCGCCCTGAAGGTGGGGGCGGGCAACCAGACGGTGACCAGCCCGCCGGAGAGCGTCACCGTGACCCCGGGGGTCCCGCTGGACCCGAAGTCCTTCAGCGGCACCATCAAGGTCCCGGACGGCACCGAGGGCACCACGGTGGAGATCCGCCTGGACTCCGCGGTGACCGACGCCGATCTGGGCGGCTCGGTGTTCACGACCACCTGTCTGCCGCAGCCGCGTCCCAGCGCCGTCCTCGGCTCCATCGCCGTGGAGGCCCTGCCCAAGGACCCGGTCACCACCAAGCTGACGCCCAACAGCGGCGGCCCCGGCACCGAAGTCGTCGCCACCGGCGCCAACTTCACCCCCGGCCCGGTGACCTGCGCCGCCTCCCTTTCCGGCACCGACACCGGGGACACCGGTACCGGCACCGCCGACGCGGCCGGGGTGGCCACCTGCACCCTGACCGTCACGAAGAAGGCCGACGGCGTCCGGATCGGCTCGGCGCCCGGCAAGCCCTTCAGTTACCTCACCCCGGCCGTCGGGGTCCCGCACCCCGTGGACGTCGAGGTGCTGGCCGGACCGCTCGCCCTCGGCCCGACCGGCGGCCTGCCGGCCCTGGACTTCGGCTCGGTCACCATCAACGGCAAGAAGCAGTCCGTGGTCGGCCAGTTCAACGCGGCCACCGTCCAGGACTTCCGCGGCGGCACCCTCGGCTGGGACCTGACGGTCACCCGCACGCCGTTCCTGAACACCACCACCGGGCACGCCATGGCCACCGCGCAGCTCGGCATCCAGCCGGTGTGCACGGTCACCAACCCGGACAGCCCGAGCGCCTGCTCCGCGGGGGCGCCCGGCGCCATCACGGACAGCCCGCTCAAGGTCGCCTCCGCCGCACCCGGCGGGGACGAGCTGACCGGCGGTGAGTTCGCCGTCGGCGGCGGCGCGATGATCCAGCTGCCCGCCTTCATGTTCGCGGACACGTACCAGTCGGTCGTGACCTTCTCGGTCTCCTGACCGGGGCGGGGGCGGTGCGGGGCCTCGGGCGGCCCCGCACCGCCCCTCCCGCGTCCCGTCGCCCCCGACCCGCCGTCCCCCGGAGACCGAGCCATGCCCTTCCGCACCCGCATCCCCCGCACCGGCTCCCGCACCCGCGTCCCGGTGCTCCGCCGCACCACCCTCCGTGCCCGCACCCCCCTGTACGGCCTGCTCCTCGCCGCCCTCCTGACCCTGGGCCAACTCGTCGGGCCGGTCGGGACCGGGACCGCGCGCGCCGCCGACAACGGCAGCTGGGGGGTCTTCCCCACGCCCGGCGCCGGCCGTTCCACCGCCGAGCGGGCCTACTTCTTCCACCAGGGCGAGGCCGGGAGCACCGTCACCGACAGCGTGACCGTCTCCAACACCTCCGAGGCCCCGATCACCTTCCGGATCTTCGCCACCGACGCCGTGAACACCCCGGACGGCGGCGCCTTCGCCCTGCTGCCCGTGGAGACCCGTCCCACCGGCCTCGGCACCTGGATCACCCTGCCCGAGGAGGTCACCGGGCGCACCGTCACCGTCCCCGCCAAGGGCCGCACCGAGGTGCCGTTCACCGTGACGGTCCCCGAGGACGCCTCCCCCGGCGACCACGTCGGCGGGATCGTCGCCCTGAACACCGAGGTCGAGGGCATCAAGAAGGAGGGGAAGGTGCAGGTGGGGGTCCGCCGCTCGGTGGGCGCCCGGATCTACTTCCGCGTCCCCGGCCCCCTCACCGCGGCCGTCGGCGTGGAGGACGTACGGATCACCCGGGAGGCCCCGCTGCTCCCCTGGACCTCCCGCGCCCCCGCCACCGTCACCTACACCCTCGTCAACCGCGGCAACGTCGTCCTCGATCCACGGATCGCCGTCCGCGCGCAGGGTGTTTTCGGCCGCACCCTCCTGGACCGGCCCGCCAAGGACCTGCGGCTGTCCCTGCTGCCGGGCCACGCGGTGCGGCTCACGGAGACCTGGGCGGACGCGCCCCAGCTGGGCCGGGTGACGCTGCGCCTCACCGCCACCAGCGAGGGCCACCCCGACCTGCGGGAATCCGGTACGGCCGGGTTCTGGGCCGTACCGTGGCCGGCCCTCGGGGTCCTGCTCCTGCTCCTCGGCACCGCGATCGGCGCCTGGTCCCTGAAGCTGCGCCGGCTGCGTCAGGATCGGGCCCCGGACGGGACGGGAGCCGAACCGGAGCTCCTGAGCGCCCCGTGACGGCCGTCGAAAGGGCTCGTTTCCGTCCCGTGTTGCTGAAGGGAAGTTCCAGCCCCGCTTGGAACACTGTGGGACCTGAAGATGCGGGCGTCCGTGGAACGCCCGCGATGAGCCCGGGGGCGCGGCCCCCGGGCACGCGTCACGTTCGGAGGTCACGGAAGAGATGAGCACGGAACTGCACGACCACAAGCGCCGGGCCCGGCGCGCCGCCAACGGCGCCTGCGTCGAATGCGGAGAGGAGGTCCGCTCGGCACCGCCGCACGCGATGTGCCCGCCCTGCGGCCTCCGCAAGGCCCTCGCGGTGAGCGGGGCCTAGACGCCCTCGGGGCGGCCGGCACTCCGGCCCCCACGGCCCGGGGCGGACCCACCCGCCCCGGCCCCCCTCAGAGCTCCTCCGCCCACGGGCACCGGACGGCGTGCCGGTACACCGCCGCCGCCCCGACCCCACCCCGCCACACCGGCACCAACGGCTCGAACCCGCGCCGACACACGTGGCACGAGACGCCGGCCGGCGCGTAGGTCACGTACTCCCACTCGACCGCCGCCGCCCGCCCGCTCTTCTCCTCCATGGCACCTCCCGCTCGCCGGTGTTTCCTCGGCAATCTTCGGCACTGGCGCGGAGCCACTGAAGGCCTATTCGCGTGGTCGGGTAAAAGCGATCGCCCATTCACGCAAATGCTCCCTGGCCCGCTCCCCGAAAAGGGCACGGCGTTCGAAAGCGGCGAATTCCTGGAGGTAGGCGGAAACGTCCCGGTGGTCCCGGAAGACCAGCACGCCCGTGGACGTCTCGACGGTGGCGATGCGGTCGTCGTAGACGGTGAACACGTTGAGGGGACCTGGGGCCACCTCGGGGCCGAGCGGGATCACCCCAATGCGGACGTTGGGCAGGCGCGTCAGCGAGGCCAGCCGGTCCATCTGCAGGGCCAGGGCCATCGGGGGGATCAGGGGCCAGCGGACGGCCTGCTCGGTGAGGACGAACGTGAACCGCTTCGACGCGTCGTGGAGCACCGCCTGCCGTTCGAGTTTCAGGGCGACGGTCCGGCTCTGATCTCCCGGCACGCCCGAGAGACTGGCCCGTACGTATTCAGGGGTGGCGAGCAACCCCGTGACCATCGCCGGCAGGAAGTAGCGGAATTCGGTGGACGCCTTCTCGAATCCGGCGAGTTCGTTCTGGCGCTTGTCCAGGCCGCGTCGGCGCGAAGACCAGAAGTCCTTCCATTCCGTATTGGCCATGCGGGCCATGCCCATCACTTCGCTGACGACCGACACGGGAGCGCCCAAGGCACGGCAGATCAGCTCCACGTCCACGAGGGCGGGGGTCAGCTTCCCGCTCTCGATGTTGCTGACCTTCGTCTGGGACATGTTGCAGCGCAAGGCGAGCCGGGTCTGGGTCCACCCGGCCCGCTTCCGCAGGGCCTTCAGCGCGTGCGCCAGGTCCGTCCTCGACTCGCCCAGCCGCCCGGGGTCAAAGGCCAATGCCCTTCACGTACTCCTGGAAGGGCACCGACGCGGCGACGGCGACGCGCTGGTACTCGACGAACGGGGCGGGGTCGCCCGCGTACAGCTCGCGGCCGATCTGCCTGCCGTCGGGCTCGTAGTGCATGAGGACGACCGTGGTCCGGTCGAACATCCAGAAGTCGCGGACCGCCGGCAGCGGGTTCGGCCGGTCGGTGACGTCGAGGATGCGGATGTCCTCTCCCGCCGGGGCCTGGTGGCGGTAGTACCGCTCGAACTCGAACCGGAGGTAGTCGCTCAGCGGCCGGGTGAGGACGTGCACGCGACCGACGCTGCGGGTGCGGACCATCTCGGTCCACGCGTCCTCGTACGGGCCGGGGAACCGGGCCCCGGTCCGGAAGGCCGCGAACTCCTCGGCCTCCTGCGGCACGAGGTACTGGGGCAGCGTTTCGAGCCGCCACGCCTCGGTCCGGAACGTCCGGAACTTCGCCGCCCAGTCCTCACCATCCAAGAGCACGGAACGCCTCCCTGAGCACGTCCTCGGGGATCTCCACGAGGCCCTCCCCGCTCGGCGGGGTGAAGGCCCCGGACACCTGGCCCTGGACGATGAACGAGCCGGAGGCGGTGCGGTAGAGGTTCGGGCAGTCGCCCTGTCCACATTCCCCGGTGCCGTCGCCTGTGCCGGTGAGCCTGGTCAGTTCCTCGCGCGCCACGTCGAACCCCCTTGCCGGGCAGCCCTGTCGGGCTGATGGGCATGACCGTACGAGCAGGCGTGGTCCGTCGTCCATGCGGTCCGGCGAATATGCGCGAAGTCGCATGAAACCGCTCGGGGGGAGGACGCCTGAGCCCCCGGCCGTGAGGGGGCCGGGGGCTCCGGGGGGGGCGGGGTGGGGCGGGTGGCTGCCCCGGTGGGTCAGTGGTTGCGGGGGAAGCCGAGGTCCACGCCGGAGGGGGCCTCGGAGGGGTCGGGCCAGCGGGTGGTGACGACCTTGCCGCGGGTGTAGAAGTGGACGCCGTCGTTGCCGTAGATGTGGTGGTCCCCGAAGAGGGAGTCCTTCCAGCCGCCGAAGGAGTGGTAGCCCACCGGCACGGGGATCGGGACGTTCACGCCGACCATGCCGGCCTGGATCTCCAGCTGGAAGCGGCGGGCGGCGCCGCCGTCGCGGGTGAAGATCGCGGTGCCGTTGCCGAAGGGCGAGGCGTTGATGAGGGCCACGCCCTCCTCGTAGGTGTCGGCGCGCAGCACGCACAGCACCGGGCCGAAGATCTCGTCGCGGTAGGCGTCGGAGTCGGTGCTGACGCGGTCGAGGAGGGAGAGGCCGATCCAGTGACCGTTCTCGTGGCCCTCGACGGTGTAGCCGGTGCCGTCGAGGACGACCTCGGCGCCCTGGGCGGCGGCGCCGTGGACGTACGAGGCGACCTTGTCGCGGTGGGCGGCGGTGATCAGCGGGCCCATCTCGGAGGTGGGGTCGTTGCCGGGGCCGATCTTGATCTTCTCGGCGCGCTCGCGGATCTTCTGGACCAGCTCGTCGCCGATGGCGCCGACGGCGACGACGGCGGAGATGGCCATGCAGCGCTCGCCGGCGGAGCCGTACGCGGCCGAGACGGCGGCGTCGGCGGCGGCGTCGAGGTCGGCGTCGGGCAGCACCAGCATGTGGTTCTTGGCGCCGCCGAGGGCCTGGACCCGCTTGCCGTTGGCGGAGGCGGTGGTGTGGATGTGGCGGGCGATCGGGGTGGAGCCGACGAAGGAGACAGCGGCCACGTCCGGGTGCGCGAGGAGGGCGTCCACGGCGACCTTGTCGCCGTGCAGGACGTTGAGGACGCCGTCGGGCAGTCCGGCCTCGGTGGCCAGCTCGGCCAGCTTGTTGGCAGCCGAGGGGTCCTTCTCGCTGGGCTTGAGGACGAAGGTGTTGCCGGTGGCCACGGCCAGCGGGAACATCCACATCGGCACCATGGCCGGGAAGTTGAACGGGGTGATGCCGGCGACCACGCCGAGCGGCTGGCGGATGGCGGCCACGTCCACGCGGTTCGACACGGAGGTGGACAGCTCGCCCTTGAGCTGGGTGGTGATCCCGCAGGCCAGCTCGACGATCTCCAGGCCGCGGGCGACCTCGCCGAGGGCGTCCGAGTGCACCTTGCCGTGCTCGGCGACGATCAGCTCGGCGATGGCGTCGCGGTTGGCGTCCAGCAGGGCGCGGTAGGCGAAGAGGACCTTGGTGCGGGCGGCGAGGGAGGACTGGCCCCAGCTGAGGAAGGCCTCCTTGGCCACGGCGACGGCCGCGTCGACCTCGGCCGCGGAGGCCAGGGCGACCCGGGTGGTGACCTCGCCGGTCGCCGGGTCGGTGACCGGGCCGTAGTTCCCCGACGCGCCCTCGACGGTCTTGCCACCGATCCAGTGGTTGACGGTCTTCATGGTTGCTGCTCCTTCACAGATGGCGACGTCGCGCTGCGGCTTGCCGGTCGTACTCTTCGCGCGCCTTGACGGCGGGCGCACGGGTGGCTGTCTCGGCCACGGGAACATCCCACCACGCCTGCGCGGGGGGCGGGCCCGACACTGTGTCGGGCGTTTGGGTCTGCGCGTAGACACATGTGGGCCGGTCGGAGGAACGCGCCTCGGCGAGGGCTTCTCGCAGGTCACCGACGGTGTGGGCGCGGAGGACCCGGAGGCCGAGGGAGGCCGCGTTGGCGGCGAGGTCCACGGTGGGGGCGGCGGGGAAGCGGAAGTCGGTGCCGAGGCGTTCGGCGCCGACGGTTTCGGAGAGGCCGCCGATGGAGGCGTAGCCGCTGTTGTCCACGATCACCAGTTTGAGGGGGACGCCCTCCTGCACGGCGGTGACGATTTCGGTGGGGTTCATCAGGTACGTGCCGTCTCCGACGAGGGCCCAGACGGGGCGGCCGGGGGCGGCGAGGGCGGTGCCGAGGGCGGCGGGGATCTCGTAGCCCATGCAGGAGTACCCGTATTCCACGTGGTACTGGAGCGGGGAGCGGGCCCGCCAGAGCTTGTGGAGGTCCCCGGGGAGGGAGCCGGCGGCGTTGATCAGGATGTCCTCCTCCCCCACCAGGGTGTCGAGGAGGCCGAGGAGCTGGGCCTGGGTGGGGCGGGCCGTGGGATCGGGGGCGTGGAAGGCCCGGTCGACGAGGTTCTCCCAGTGGCGCTTCGCGAGGCGGTAGCCGTCCTCGTAGGGGGCGGGGACGCGGTGTCCGTCGAGGGCTTCGCGGAGGGCGGCGAGGGATTCGCGGGCGTCCCCGACCAGGGGCAGGGCGGCGGCCTTGTGGGCGTCGTACGGGTCGAGGTTGAGGCCGAGGAAGCGGACGCCCGGCTCCTGGAAGAGGGTGTTCGAGGCGGTGGTGAAGTCGGTGAGGCGGGTGCCGGCGGCGATCACCAGGTCGGCCTCGCGGGCGAGGTCGGCGGCGGTGGCGGTGCCGGTGTGGCCGACGCCGCCGACCTCGGCGGGGTGGTCGTGGCGGAGGGCGCCCTTGCCGGCCTGGGTGACGGCCACGGGGATGCCGGTGGCCTCGGCGAAGGTGGCGAGTTCGGCTTCGGCGCCGCTGTGGCGGATGCCGCCGCCAGCGATGAGCAGGGGGCGTTCCGCGGCGCGGACGGCCGCGGCGGCGGCGCGCAGTTCGGTGCGGTCGGGGCGGGGGCGTCGGATCGTCCAGACGCGTTCGGCGAAGAACTCCTCGGGCCAGTCGTGGGCCTCGGCCTGGACGTCCTGGGGCAGGGCGAGGGTGACGGCGCCGGTGGCGACGGGGTCGGTGAGGACGCGGGCGGCCTGGAGGGCGGCGGGGACCAGGGCCTCGGGGCGGGTGATCCGGTCGAAGTAGCGGGAGACGGGGCGGAGGGTGTCGTTGACGGAGACGTCGCCGGCGGTGGGGACCTCCAGCTGCTGGAGGACGGGGTCGGCGGGGCGGGTGGCGAAGGTGTCGCCGGGGAGGAGGAGCACGGGGATGCGGTTGACGGTGGCGAGGGCGGCGCCGGTGACGAGGTTGGTGGCGCCGGGGCCGATGGAGGTGGTGACGGCGTGGGTGGAGAGCCGGCCGCTCTGGCGGGCGTAGCCCACGGCGGCGTGCACCATGGCCTGTTCGTTGCGGCCCTGGAGGAAGGGCATGCCGTGGTCGGGGTCGGGGCCGGTCTCCAGGAGGGCCTGGCCGATCCCGGCGACGTTGCCGTGGCCGAAGATCCCCCAGGTCGCGGCGATGAGGCGGGTGCGGCGGCCGTCGCGTTCGGTGTACTGGCGGGCGAGGAAGGCGATCAGGGCCTGGGCGGTGGTGAGGCGGCGGGTGCGGGTCATCGGTCGGCGTCCTCGGGGCGGGTGGGGTGCACGGTGCGGTCGGGGTGCACGGTGCGGTGGGTGGCGGGCTCGGTCCCGGCCCGTCCGGCGGCGGGCTCGGCCCCGGCCGGTCCGGTGGTGGCGGGGGCCCGGTAGAAGGGCAGCCGCGGGTCCACGGGGCGGTCGGGCCAGGTCTGCCGGATCCAGGCGTGGCCGGGGTGGTCGCGGATCAGCCAGGCCCGGTCGGGGCCGTCTCCGGCCATGACGTTGAGGTAGTACATGTCGTGGCCGGGGGCGGCGATGGAGGGGCCGTGCCAGCCGTCGGGGATGAGGACGGCGTCGCCGGTGCGGACCTCGGCGAGCAGGTCGGTCTTCCCGGCCGGGGAGGGGCTGACGCGCTGGTAGCCGAGTCCGGGGTGGTCCCCGTGCGGGGCGATCTCGTAGTAGTAGATCTCGGTGAGGGCGGTCTCCTCGCCGGGGTGCTCCTCGTCGTGCTTGTGCGGCGGGTAGGAGGACCAGTTGCCGCCGGGGGTGAGGACCTCGACGGCGATCAGGCGGTCGCAGTCGAAGACGTCGGCGGCGGCGAAGTTGTTGACCTGCCGGGAGCAGGTGCCGCTGCCGCGGAGTTCCACGGGGACCCCGGCGGCCGGGCCGTAGCGGGGCGGCAGGACGCGCTCGCAGCGGGCCCCGGCGAGGGCGTACCGGCCGCCGGTCGCGGAGCGGATCCGGGTCCGGCTGTCCCGGGGCAGGTACGCGAAGTCGGTGACGGCGCGGAACACCCCGGGGCGGCCGTGCAGCCGGAACGGGACGGGCTCCGGGGCGCCGGCGGGGAGGCAGTCGGCCTCGCAGCCGCCGCTCAGCGGCAGCAGGATCCACTCGTGGTCCCCGGCTTCGATCGTGTGGTCCTCGCCGGGGGCGAGGTCCAGGATCCGCAGCCGGGTCCGGTCGAGGACGTGTTCGGCGGTCAGCGGCACGAGAGCAGCTCCTCGATCTCGGCGGGGCGGGGCATGGCGCTGGAGCAGGCGAGGCGGGAGGCGACGATCGCGCCGGCGGCGTTGGCGTACCGGAGGGTCCGCTCCAGGGGCCAGGCGGCGAGGAGGCCGTGGCAGAGGGAGCCGCCGAAGGCGTCGCCGGCGCCGAGGCCGTTGACCACGTCCACGGGGACGGGCGGGACCTCGGTGAGGGTCCCGGCGCGGTCGAGGGCGAGGACGCCGTCCGGCCCGCGTTTGACCACGGCCAGTTCGACCCCGGCGTCGAGGAGGGCGCGGGCCGCGGCGAGGGGCTCGGTCTCACCGGTGGCGACGGCGCACTCCTCCTGGTTGCCGACGGCGACGGTGGCCAGGCGCAGGGCGCGCGCGTAGTGCGGGACGGGGTCCTCGCCCTTCTCCCAGAGGGTGGGGCGCCAGTCCAGGTCGAAGACGGTGGGGCCGGAGCGGTCGCGGGCGGCGAGGGCGTCGAGGGTGGCGGTGCGGCTGGGTTCGGCGCTGAGCCCGGTGCCGGTCATCCAGAGCAGGCCGGCGGCGCGGAGGGCGTCGAGGTCGAGGGAGTCGGTGTGGATCTCCAGGTCGGGGGCCTTGGGGAAGCGGTAGAAGTACAGCGGGAAGTGGTCGGGCGGGAAGATCTCGCAGAAGGTCACGGGGGTGGGCAGGCCGGGGACGGGGGCGGCCCAACGGTCGTCCACGCCGAAGCCGCGGAGTTCGGACCGCAGGTAGTCGCCGAAGGGGTCGGCGCCGGTGCGGGTGACGAGGGCGGTGCGGCGGCCGAGCCGGGCGGCGGCCACGGCCACGTTGGCGGGTGAACCGCCGAGGAACTTCCCGAAGGTTTCCGCCTCGGCGAGCGGAACCCCGGTCCTGAGCGGGTAGAGATCCACCCCGATCCGCCCCATCGTGATCACTTCGAACGGATCGGTGCTCACGCTCGTCCTCCCTGCGGTCGGCCGGTCTGCTCGTCGGCCTGTCGCTCTGTCTGGTTGTCGGTCCGTCTGTTCGTCGGGCCGTCTCTTCGTCGGTCCGTCTGTTCATCGGGCCGTCCGCTCGGCTGTTCATCCGTTCGTCCGGCTGTCCGTACCGGTTCGCGACCTAAGGTGGCCCCATGACCTCCTCCCCCTCCGCGTTGACCCGTATTCGGCTCGGTTCGGCCCCGGACTCCTGGGGGGTGTGGTTCCCGGAGGATCCGTTGCAGACGGGCTGGGAGCGCTTCCTCGACGAGGTGGCCGAGGCGGGGTACGAGTGGATCGAGCTGGGCCCGTACGGGTACCTGCCGACGGACCCGGTGCGACTGGCCGAGGAGACCGCGAAGCGCGGGCTGCGGGTCTCGGCGGGGACGGTCTTCACCGGACTCCACCACGGGCCCACGGTCTGGGAGGAGACCTGGGCGCACGTGTCGCGGATCGCGGAGCTGACCCGGGCCACGGGGGCCGGGCACCTGGTGGTGATCCCGTCGTTCTGGCGGGACGACAAGACCGGCGAGGTCCTGGAGGACCGGACCCTGACGGCCGCCCAGTGGTCGGACCTGGCCCGGCAGACCGAGCGGCTGGGGCGGGAGGTCCGGGACCGGTACGGGCTGGAGATCGTGGTGCACCCGCACGCGGACACCCACGTGGACACCCCGGAGAACGTGGCCCGCTTCCTGCACGCCACGGATCCGGAGTTGGTGTCGCTGTGCCTGGACACCGGGCACTACGCCTACTGCGGGGGCGACAGCGTGTCCCTGATCGAGGAGTTCGGGGAGCGGATCGGGTACCTGCACCTGAAGCAGGTGGACCCGAGGATCCTCGCGGAGGTGGTCGAGGAGGGGCTGCCGTTCGGGCCGGCGGTGGGCCGCGGGGTGATGTGCGAGCCGCCGCGCGGGGTGCCGGAGCTGGGCCCGGTACTGACGGCGGCCCAGGGCCTGGGGCGGGAGCTGTTCGCGATCGTGGAGCAGGACATGTACCCCTGCCCGCCCGAGCGGCCCCTGCCGGTGGCCCGCCGGACCCGCGCCTACCTGCGGTCCTGCGGGTTGGGCTGAGACGCCGCCCGGTACGGACCGGGCGGCGGCACGTCGAGGAGAGAGGGAGGGACGGACGATGAGCGGGACGCTGGGCATCGCCGTGATCGGTACGGGGAAGATGGGCGCCGACCACGCGCGGCGCATCGACCGGATGGTCGCCGGGGCGCGGGTCGCGGCCGTGGCGGACGTGGACGGGGAGCGGGCCAAGGAGGTGGCCGCCGGGCTCGACGGGTGCGGCGCGTACACCGACCCGGAGGCGGCGCTCGCGGCGCCGGGGGTGGACGCGGTGCTGATCGCCTCGCCCGGCCCGGCCCACGAGGAGGTGCTGCTGCACTGCCTGGAGCGGGAGCTGCCGGTGCTGTGCGAGAAGCCGATGACACCGGATCCGGCGGGTGCCCTCCGGGTCGTCGAGGCGGAGGCCCGGCTCGGCAGGCGGCTGGTCCAGGTGGGGTTCATGCGCCGGTACGACGCCGAGTACGAGCGGCTGAAGGCGCTGCTCGACGGGGCGGAGCTGGGGCGGCCGCTGTTCCTGCACTGCCGCCACCGCAACGCCGCCTCGCCCTCCTTCTTCACCTCGGAGATGCTGATCGCCGACTCGGTGGTGCACGAGGTGGACGCGGCGCGGTGGCTCCTCGGGCAGGAGGTCACGGCGGTCTCGGTCCTCACCCCGACCGCGTCGGGAGGCGCCCCCGAGGGGTTGCGGGACCCGCAGTTCGTCCTGCTGGAGACCTCCGGCGGGACCGTGGTCGACGTGGAGGTCTTCGTCAACTGCGGCTTCGGCTACCAGGTGCAGTGCGAGGCGGTCTGCGAGGCGGGCAGTGCCCGGATCGGGGACGGGCAGGCGATGGTCGTGCAGTCCGGGGGCCGCTGGGGCGGGGAGATCGTCCAGGACTTCACGGTGCGCTTCGCCGATGCCTACGACCGGCAACTGCGGCGCTGGACCGAGGCGGTGCGGGAGGGGCGGGCGACCGGGCCGAGCGCCTGGGACGGGTACGCGGCGGCGGCCGTCGCCGAGGCCGGGGTCACGGCGCTGCGGAGCGGGGTCCGCGAGAGGGTGTCCCTGGCGGAACGGCCTGGGCTGTACGGCGGACACGGCTGACGCGGCAGAGCGGCCGGGGGTGGCCGCCTGTCCGTGCCCGCGTGCACGTCACGGACGCGCTCAAACGCCGCGTGGGCTGGATGTGGCCCTGACCGTGGTCGGCCGCCGCTCACCGACGCGCTCAAACGCCGCGCGGGCTGGATGTGGCCGTGGTGGCTGAAGAGGGCCTGCCGTGCCGTCGGCGAAAAGACGACAGCGGCACATCCAGCCCCGCCGGCGTTTGAGGCGGACACGGGGGGCAGCCGAACGCGGGCAGACGACACACCGCAGCCTCCCCGGCGCACCACGCAGGAAGCAGAACTACGGACGGACCCCACCAAGCCCCGCCGGCGATTGAGGCGCACACGGCCGGTGGGTGAACGACGGCAAGGGCACCACCCAGCCCCGCCGGCGTTTGAGGCGGACGCGGTGGGCAGCCGAACGACGGTCGGGACCCCGCCCCGCCCCGCGGGCTCGTCGCAGGGGTGTCACGAGGGTCGCGGTCCGGTCACCGGTGTCCGCGTTACGCGGGTCTTCCGTCACAGGCGCATCACAGCCGGACCCGGAAGGTCACCGTCCGTCGTTCTCCGGGCACAGCCTGAGTGATCACCAGCACCCGCGCCCCGGCTCCCCCGCCGGCCTCCCGGCCGCCCCGGGGACGCGGACTTGGAGGTGCCGCAGATGACCGACCGCGCGCTCTGGTCGTACAAGGAGATCGCCGCGCACATCCGGGTGCAACCGGACACCGTCCGCTCGTACCGCAAGCATGGCCTGCTCCCGCCGCCCGATCACGTGGAGGGCGGCAAGCCGTACTGGTTCGCCGACACCGTCAGGGAGTGGGTGGCCCGCCGGCCCGGCAACCGGGGGGGCCGCAGCTCCTGAGCCGAGGACCCCTGGTCGGATCGGCCCCGCCCGGACCCGGGCGGGGCCGGCCCCCGTCACGGCGGCCACGCAGCACGAGCCGTCACCACGCCTCGGACCCCGGGGTCCGCCCCGCGGGCCGCACCGGCTCGCCGGCGGTCCGGCGGGCCCGCAGGCCGAGGAGGGGGAAGAGGAGGACGGAGACCATGCCCGCCCCGACGAGGGCGGCGGCCTCTCCGGACTTCAGGACCCCGTCCTCCACCCCGACGGTGGTGATCGCGACCACGAGCGGCAGGGCGGTGGAGCCGAAGAGGACCAGGGCGGTCCGGTCCTTGCGGCCGAGGTCGCGGGGGGCGAGGAACCAGATGGGCAGCCCCCGCACCAGCACGAAGAGCACCAGGAACAGCGGCAGCAGGGCCAGGGTCCAGCCGCCGCCGAGCAGGGCGTCGAGGTCGAACTCGATCCCGGTGACGACGAAGAAGAGCGGCACCAGGAAGCCGAATCCCATGGCCTCGACCTTGGAGAGCACGAGTTCGCTGCTCTCGGGGGCGGCCCCGTGGAGCACCAGCCGGATGATCATCCCGGCGGCGAAGGCGCCCAGCAGGATGTCCAGCCCCATGGCCTCCGCCAGCCCCAGCATCGCCACCAGCACCAGGACCACCAGCCGCACCGCGAACTGCGCGCTGCTGTGCAGGGTCTTGGCGATGACCCGGGAGAACCAGGGCGGCTTGGGGCGCAGGGCCCAGTAGACGGCGGCCGCGGTGAGCAGGCCGAAGACCAGGAGCACGATGGTGGAGCGGCCGGGGTCGCGGCCGCTGAGCAGGATGGCCATGGCGATGATCGGGCCGAACTCCCCCACCGCCCCGAAGGCCATCATCACGGTGCCGAAGCGGCTCTTGAGGTCCCCGGAGTCCCGCAGGACGGGCAGGATCGTGCCGAGGGCGGTGCTGGTCAGGGCGGTGCCGAGGTAGGCGGCCTTGGTGAGGCCGCCGTCCCGGGAGAGGAGCCAGCCGATCAGCAGGCCGATCACGAGGGCGGCCCCCCAGGCCCAGGCGGAGCGCCGCAAGGTGTCGCCGCGGACCTCGTCGAAGCGGATCTCGTAGCCGGCCAGGAAGATCAGCATGGCCAGGCCGAGCTGGGAGAGCACGTCGATGACGCCGCCGGAGCTCGCCCAGCCGAGGACGTCGGGGCCCATCACGATGCCGAGCAGGATCTCGAAGATGACCAGGGGCACGGTCACCCAGCGCGCCAGCCAGTAGGCGAGCAGGGGCGCGAGCACCGCGATCGCCATGATCAGGATGAGCGTCCCGGTATGCGTCATATCCGCCATTTACCGATGCCCCGGAAGTCCTGTCCATCCGCACGGGGCCACTCAGGGGCACCCGGCCGCACCTTCGAGCCCGGCCGTACGCGCCCCCGCCCGACGACCCCGCCCGCCCAGCCCGCCTGGTCGCCCCCGGCCGACCCCGCCCCGCCCGCCCGGACGCCACGGACGGAGGAGGCTCGCGTTATACCCCCTAGGGGTATAGTGTTGTCAGTGGCAAGGGACGGTGGAACCATCCACCCACCCCCGCCGACTCACTCCGTACGCCCCCGATGAGGAGAACGACATGAGCGCCGAGACCGACACCCAGCAGCCCGCCACCTCCTGCTGCGGCGGCGGTGGCTGCCAGGGCGGCAGCACCGAGCTGCAGGTGGGCACCGTCACCGCCGTGTACCAGGTCTCCGGCATGACCTGCGGGCACTGCGAGGGCGCGGTCACCGCCGAGCTGTCCGCCCTGCCGGGCGTCACCTCCGTGAAGGCCGTCGCCGCCACCGGCGAGGTCACCGTCATCTCCACCTCCCCGCTCGACACCGAGGCGGTCCGCGCGGCCGTGGACGAGGCGGGCTACGAGCTCGCCGGCGCCTGACCCTCCCGCGCAACCCGCGCACGCGCGTTTCCCGCCGGACCGTGCCGGCCGGCTGATACCGGTTCCCGCACGGCCCGGCCCTCCCCCTGGAGCCCGGACATGAGCAGCAGCACCGTGCACGAAGAACCCGCGACGACGGCCCCCCTCTCCGAGGTGGAGCTGAGCATCGGCGGGATGACCTGCGCCTCCTGCGCCGCCCGCATCGAGAAGAAGCTCAACCGGATGCCCGGCGTCACCGCGACGGTGAACTACGCCACCGAGAAGGCCAAGGTCGCCTACCCGGAGGGCACCGGAGTCGCCGACCTCATCGCCACCGTGGTGAAGACCGGCTACACCGCCGAGGAACCCCCGCCGCCCGCCCCGGAACCGGAGACGGTGGACGCGGAGGCCGGCGGCCCGGCCGCGGACCCGGCCGAGGAGGCCGACCCCGCCCTCGACGCCCTGCGGCAGCGCCTGCGGGTCTCGGCCCTGCTCTCCGTGCCGGTCATCCTGCTCTCGATGGTCCCGGCCCTCCAGTTCGACAACTGGCAGTGGCTCTCGCTGACCCTGGCCGCCCCCGTGGTGGTCTGGGGCGCGCGGCCTTTCCACCGGGCCGCGTGGACCAACGCCCGACACGGCGCGGCCACCATGGACACCCTGGTCTCCGTGGGCACCCTGGCCGCCTTCGGCTGGTCCCTGTGGGCCCTGTTCTTCGG
The DNA here is from genome assembly GCF_040302735.1 of Streptomyces sp. NPDC097619. NCBI lineage: Bacteria > Bacillati > Actinomycetota > Actinomycetes > Kitasatosporales > Streptomycetaceae > Streptomyces > Streptomyces sp. NPDC097619. The sequence goes on from NZ_JBEOSD010000002.1 coordinate 94,022, forward strand.
CCACGCCGGGATGCCCGGCATGCGGCACGGCTTCGACCTGTCGGTCTCCCGCACCGACGGCTCCTCCGCCCTCTACCTGGAGGTCGCCGCCGGGGTCGTCACCTTCATCCTGCTCGGCCGCTACCTCGAAGCCCGCTCCAAGCGGAAGGCCGGGGCCGCCCTGAAGGCCCTGCTGCACCTGGGGGCCAAGGAGGTCACCGTGCTGGGCGGCGGCACCGAGCGCCGGATCCCGGTGTCCCGGCTCGCCGTCGGCGACCGCTTCCTCGTCCGGCCCGGCGAGAAGATCGCCACCGACGGCACCGTCACCGAGGGCGGCTCCGCCGTGGACGCCTCCATGCTGACCGGTGAATCCGTGCCCGTGGACGTGACCGTCGGCGACGCCGTCACCGGCGCCACCGTCAACACATCCGGCCGCCTGGTGGTCGAGGCCACCCGGGTCGGCGCCGACACCCAGCTGGCCCGGATGGCGAAGCTCGTCGAGGACGCCCAGAACGGCAAGGCCGAGGTGCAGCGGCTCGCCGACCGGATCTCCGGGGTGTTCGTGCCCGTGGTCCTGCTGATCGCGCTCGGCACCTGGGTGGGCTGGCTGCTCGCCACCGACGACCCCACCGCCGCCTTCACCGCCGCCGTGGCCGTCCTGATCATCGCCTGCCCCTGCGCCCTCGGCCTCGCCACCCCGACCGCCCTCATGGTCGGCACCGGCCGCGGCGCCCAGCTCGGCATCCTGATCAAGGGCCCCGAGGTCCTGGAGTCCACCCGCCGGGTGGACACCGTGGTCCTCGACAAGACCGGCACCGTCACCACCGGCCGGATGACCCTGGACGGCGTGCACCCCGCCGAGGGCGTCACCGAGCGGGAACTGCTGCGCCTGGCGGGCTCCCTGGAGCACGCCTCCGAGCACCCCGTGGCCCGCGCCGTGGCCGCCGGCGCCGCCGAACGCGCCGGGTCCCTGCCGGTGCCCGAGCACTTCGAGAACCTGGCCGGGCTCGGGGTCGCCGGGGTCGTGGACGGACACGAGGTCCTGGTGGGCCGGGAACGCCTGCTCGCGGACCGCGGGATCGAGCTGCCCGCGGCCCTCGCCGAGGCCCGGGAGGCCGCCGAGGCCGCCGGCCGGACCGCGGTCACCGTGGCCTGGGACGGCACCGCCCGCGGAGTCCTGACCGTCTCGGACGCCGTCAAGGAGACCAGCGCCGAAGCCGTGGCCCTGCTGCGCGGACTGGGACTGACCCCGGTGCTGCTCACCGGCGACAACCGGGCCGTCGCGGAGACCGTGGCCCGCGAGGTCGGCATCGACGAGGTCATCGCCGAGGTGCTGCCCCAGGACAAGGTGGCCGTGGTGGAACGACTCCAGGCCGAGGGCCGTACGGTCGCCATGGTCGGCGACGGAGTCAACGACGCGGCCGCCCTCGCCCGGGCCGACCTCGGCCTGGCCATGGGCACCGGCACCGACGCGGCCATCGAGGCCGGGGACCTCACCCTGGTCCGCGGGGACCTGCGGGTGGCGGCGGACGCGATCCGGCTCTCCCGGCGCACCCTCTCCACCATCAAGGGGAACCTCTTCTGGGCCTTCGGCTACAACGTGGCCGCCCTGCCGCTGGCCGCCGCCGGACTGCTCAATCCGATGATCGCCGGAGCGGCCATGGCCTTCTCTTCGGTGTTCGTGGTGAGCAACAGCCTCCGGTTGCGCAGGTTCCGCTGACCGGGAACCGGTGAAAGCCCGGCTGAGCGCCTTCGAGGCCGCCTCCCACGGGGGGCGGCCTCCGCATTTCCGCCACCCTTCCTTCACGAGAGACACAGATCACACGGAAGAGTGCGTAACCATCCGGGGGGCGGGCGAGTCTAATGAGGCGGTGCCAGGAACGTCTTGGGGGACGTTCGCCGGAACGCCCTGGGGAGGGCTGTCCGGCGGCACCGGCGGCCGGGGCACGTGCCGGGCGCGGAGAGCTTTGAGCGGCCCTCCCCGCGCGTACGCGTCCCGGCAGACGACCCAGCGGAGCCCGGGAGGGCTCCACGCCGACACCCGGCTCGGGTCCCGTGGGGGGAATCCGTACCGGGGAACAGGGAAGCGCCCCGTCCGTCGACCCGTGGGGGGATCGGCGGCGGGGCGCTTTTCGCTGCGGCGGGCCGCCGCCGGAGCGGCGACCCGGGAGCCGGGGCTCGGGTCAGCGGGCCTCGACGGGGACGAAGTCGCGCAGGACCTCGCCGGTGTAGATCTGGCGCGGGCGACCGATGCGGGAACCCGGCTCCTTGATCATCTCGTGCCACTGGGCGATCCAGCCGGGGAGCCGGCCGAGCGCGAAGAGCACGGTGAACATCTCGGTCGGGAAGCCCATCGCGCGGTAGATGAGGCCCGTGTAGAAGTCCACGTTGGGGTAGAGGTTGCGCTGGACGAAGTAGTCGTCGGAGAGCGCGTGCTCCTCCAGCTTCAGCGCGATGTCCAGCAGCTCGTCGGACTTGCCGAGGGCCGAGAGGACGTCGTGGGCGGCCGCCTTGATGATCTTCGCCCGGGGGTCGAAGCTCTTGTAGACGCGGTGGCCGAAGCCCATCAGGCGGACGCCGTCCTCCTTGTTCTTCACCTTGCGGATGAAGGAGTCCACGTCGCCGCCGTTGGCCTGGATGCCTTCCAGCATCTCCAGGACGGACTGGTTGGCGCCGCCGTGCAGCGGGCCCCACAGGGCGGAGATGCCGGCGGAGATCGAGGCGAACATATTCGCCTGCGAGGAGCCGACCAGGCGGACCGTGGAGGTGGAGCAGTTCTGCTCGTGGTCCGCGTGCAGGATGAGCAGCTTGTCGAGGGCCGAGACCACGACCGGGTCCAGCTCGTACTCCTGCGCCGGGACCGCGAAGGTCATGCGGAGGAAGTTCTCGACGTAGCCGAGGTCGTTGCGCGGGTAGACCACCGGGTGGCCGACCGACTTCTTGTACGCGTACGCGGCGATCGTCGGCAGCTTGGCCAGCAGACGGATCGTCGAGAGGTTGCGCTGCGTCTCGTCGAACGGGTTGTGGCTGTCCTGGTAGAAGGTGGACAGCGCGCTGACGACCGAGGACAGCATGGCCATCGGGTGGGCGTCGCGCGGGAAGCCGTCGTAGAACCGCTTGACGTCCTCGTGCAGCAGCGTGTGCTGGGTGATGTCGTTGCGGAACGCGGCGAGCTCGTCGACGGTCGGCAGCTCGCCGTTGATCAGCAGGTACGCGACCTCGATGAAGGACGAGCGCTCGGCGAGCTGCTCGATCGGGTACCCGCGGTAGCGCAGGATGCCCTGCTCGCCGTCCAGGTAGGTGATCGCGGACTTGTACGCGGCGGTGTTGCCGTAACCGCTGTCCAGGGTGACCAGGCCGGTGTTGGCCCGCAGCTTCGCGATGTCGAAGCCCTTGTCACCGACGGTGCTCTCGACCACCGGGTAGGTGTATTCACCGTCCGCGTACCGGAGTACTACAGAGTTGTCGCTCACGTCATCCCTCACCGACGTAGTGCCTCTTCTTCGAGGTGCCCTGACTGCCTCTACCTTCCCCCATTTGGCGCAGGAGAGTGCACTCGGGGTCGGACTTTGGGCCTCTCGGCGGCACTGAGTGCCGCCAACCTGCACATCCTGCCCCCTCCGGGCCGGAAGGGGAAACCCTAGGTGATGTTTCCCACCGGTATGCGACCGGACAGCCTAGGGGCCACCGCCGTGTACCTCCTGCCTGCGGAAACGGTACGCACGGCTTGGGCCAGGGCTTTGCGGGAACCGACCAGCACGACCAGTTTCTTCGCGCGCGTCACGGCCGTGTAGAGCAGGTTGCGCTGGAGCATCATCCAGGCGCTCGTGGTGACGGGGATCACCACCGCGGGGTACTCGCTGCCCTGGGAGCGGTGGATGGTGACCGCGTACGCGTGGGCCAGTTCGTCGAGTTCGTCGAAGTCGTAGCCGATCTCCTCGTCCTCGTCGGTACGGACGGTGAGCTTCTGGTCCACGGGATCCAGCGAGGTCACGACGCCCACGGTGCCGTTGAACACGCCGTTGGCCCCCTTGTCGTAGTTGTTCCGGATCTGGGTGACCTTGTCACCCACCCGGAAGACCCGACCGCCGAACCGCTTCTCGGCCAGATCGGGGCGGCCGGGGGTGATGGCCTGCTGGAGCAGGCCGTTGAGGTGTCCGGCGCCGGCCGGGCCGCGGTGCATCGGGGCCAGGACCTGCACGTCCCGCCGCGGGTCCAGTCCGAACTTGGCCGGAATTCGACGGGCGGCCACGTCCACCGCCAGCCGCCCGGCCTCCTCGGTGTCCTCCTCGGCGAACAGGAAGAAGTCCGGAAGGCCGTCGGTGACCGGCGGGAGACCGGAGTTGATCCGGTGGGCGTTGGTGACCACCCCGGACTGCTGGGCCTGACGGAAGATCCGGGTGAGCCGGACCGCCGGCACCGGGGACCCCTCGGAGAGCAGGTCCCGCAGCACCTCCCCGGCGCCCACCGACGGCAGCTGGTCCACGTCCCCCACGAGCAGCAGGTGCGCCCCCGGGGCCACCGCCTTGACGAGCTTGTTGGCGAGGAGCAGGTCGAGCATGGACGCCTCGTCCACCACGACCAGGTCCGCGTCCAGCGGGCGGTCCCGGTCGTAGGCGGCGTCCCCGCCGGGCTTGAGCTCCAGCAGCCGGTGCACGGTGGACGCCTCGGCACCGGTCAGCTCGGAGAGCCGCTTCGCGGCCCGTCCGGTGGGCGCCGCCAGCACCACCTTCGCCTTGCGGGCCCGCGCCAGCTCCACGATGGAGCGGACGGTGAACGACTTGCCGCAGCCGGGCCCGCCGGTGAGCACGGCCACCTTGCGCGTGAGCGCCAGCTTGACCGCCTCCCGCTGCTCGGGGGCCAGGTCGGCGCCGGTCTTCCGGGCCAGCCAGCCCAGGGCCTTCTCCCAGTCCACCCCCGAGAACCCGGCCAGCCGGTCCTCCTCGGCCCCGAGGAGGCGGCGCAGCTGACCGGTGAGGGACAGCTCGGCCCGGTGGAAGGGCACCAGGTAGACGGCGGTGACGGGCGGGCCGCCGTCCGCCGCCGGCACCTGCTCGCGGACCACGCCCTCCGGGTCCGCGGCGAGCGCGGCCAGGCACTCGATGACCAGGCCGGTGTCGACCTGGAGCAGCTTCACCCCGTCCGCGATGAGCCGTTCCTCGGGGAGGAAGCAGTGGCCCTGGTCGGAGGACTGGGAGAGGGCGTACTGGAGGCCGGCGCGGACCCGGTCGGGGCTGTCGTGCGGGATGCCGACGGCCTGGGCGATCCGGTCGGCCGTCAGGAAGCCGATGCCCCACACGTCGGCGGCGAGGCGGTAGGGCTGGTTGCGGACCACCGAGATGGAGGCGTCGCCGTACTTCTTGTAGATGCGCACCGCGATGGAGGTGGAGACCCCGACGCCCTGGAGGAAGACCATGACCTCCTTGATCGCCTTCTGCTCCTCCCAGGCGGCGCCGATCATGCGGGTCCGCTTGGGGCCGAGGCCGGGGACCTCGATGAGCCGCTTCGGCTCCTTCTCGATGACCTCCAGGGTGTCCACGCCGAAGTGCTCGGTGATCCGGTCCGCGATGCGCGGGCCGATGCCCTTGATGAGGCCGGAGCCGAGGTACCGGCGGATGCCCTGGACGGTGGCGGGCAGCAGGGTGGAGTAGTTCTCCACGGTGAACTGCCGCCCGTACTGCGGATGGGAGCCCCAGCGGCCCTCCATGCGCAGGGACTCCCCCGGCTGGGCACCGAGCAGCGCCCCCACGACCGTGAGGAGGTCCCCGCCGCCGCGGCCGGTGTCCACCCGGGCCACGGTGTAGCCGTTCTCCTCGTTGGCGTAGGTGATCCGCTCCAGTACCCCCTCGACCACCGCCATGTTCGACATGGCACGACCGTACCGGTGGGCGCGGACAGCCCGGCGGGGCCTGTGGAAATCCGGACGGGAGGGGCGGGCGGCGGGCGGACGGCGGGGAGTTCGGGGCGGGACGCATCGAGGGGGTCCGCGGCCTCGGCCGTGAACCCCCTCGTCGTCCCCCCTCGTCGGTGCTTTCCGACCCCCCCGGATTCCCCCCGGATCCCGGATCCCCCCGTCGAGCACCGACACCCCATACGACCCACGACGGTTGCGTACGGTTGCACGGCGATCACGGCTTTGCCATGTCTTGACCCAAGGTGCCGGGCGAACCGGACGGACGTAGCGTTTTCGCCATGAGCGATGACTCCCTGGAGAACGAGGTCCTCGCGGAACTCGGCGAGGACCGCCTCACCGAGATCGCCGGACTGCTCGGCACCGACGCCGCGGGCGCCCGCGACACCGTCCAGACCACGGTGGGGGCGCTGAGCGGCGGGCTCGCGGAGAAGGCCGACGCCGATGACGACGACGGGGCCGAGGTCCGCGACGCCCTCGCCGAGGTGGCCGAACCGCCCCTGCAGGGCGTGGCCACGCTGGGCGGCGGGCTGTTGGGCGGCGGGCTCATGGCGGGCGTGCTGGCGAAGGCGAGCAAGCCGGTGGCGGCCGCCGTGTCGAAGAAGACCGGCATTCCGGCGGCGACCGTCAGCCGGGTCATCGAGCTGCTGATCCCGGTGCTGCTGGCGGTGTTCGCGAAGCGGGCCGCCCAGAAGGGCGGGGGTGCCGGGGGTGCGGCTTCGGCGGCGGCCGGTGGCGGGGCCGGGGCCGGTGGGCTCGGGGATCTGCTCGGGCAGATCCTGGGGGGCGGGGGCAAGAAGCCGTAGGGCTTTCGGGGGCTCCGCCCCCGGACCCCCCGCGCCTCAAACGCCGGCGGGGCTTGGTTCGACCGTCGTTCGGGTGGCCCTCGCCGGGCTGGGCTTCGTCGGGCCCAGGGACGTGAGGGCCACGCCGGCCACCAGGAGGAGGGCGGCGGTCCAGCGGAGGGGGCTGATCGGTTCGTTCAGGAAGAGGGCGGCCGAGGACATGCCGAAGGCCGGGACCAGGAGGGAGAAGGGGGCCACCGCGGAGGCGGGGTAGCGGCGGAGGAGGTAGCCCCAGGCGCCGAAGCCGAGGACGGTCGAGATCCAGGCCACGTAGGCGATCACGCCCAGGCCCGTCCAGTCCAGGCCGCGCAGGGCCGCCAGGTCCCGCTCGGGGCCCTCCAGGAGCAGGGAGAGGGCGGCCAGCGGGAGCACCGGGACGGTGCAGACCCACACCATGAAGTTGAGGGCGTCCGGCGGGGCGGCCTTCCGGGTGAGGACGTTGGAGACGCCCCAGCAGGCGGCCGCCGCGACGACGAGCGCGAAGGCGGGCAGCGGGCCGGAGGCGCCGGTGTCCACCGCCGCCGACACGATGCCGCCCAGCGCCACCGCCATGCCGGCGGCCCTGATCCGGCCCGGCCGCTCCCCCAGCGCGAGCGCCGCGAACAGGGCCGTGAAGACGGCCTGGACCTGGAGCACCAGGGAGGACAGCCCGGCGGGCATGCCGGCCGCCATGCCCGTGAAGAGCAGGCCGAACTTGGCGACACCCAGGGCCAGTCCGACGCTGACGATCCACTTCCAGGCCACCTTGGGCGGGCCCACCAGGAACACCGCGGGCAGGGCCGCGGCCAGGAAGCGCAGGGCGGACAGCAGCAGGGGCGGGAAGTGGCCGAGGCCGATCTCGATGACCACGAAGTTCACGCCCCAGAGGGCGGCGACGAGCACGGCGAGCGCGGTGTGTACGGGACGCATGGATCGAGCATCGGCCCGCGAACCCTACAGCACCAGCTCCGATTCCTACCGGTAAGGATGTAGCAGCGCTTACGATTCCCTCATGCTCGACCTCGCCCGGATGCGGGCCCTGCACGCGGTGGCCGTCCACGGTTCGGTGGCGGCCGCGGCCGCCGCGCTCGGTTACACGCCCTCCGCCGTCTCCCAGCAGATCACCAAGCTGGAGCGGGAGACCCGGACGGTGCTGCTGGAGCGGCGCGGTCGGGGCGTGGCCCTGACCGACGAGGCCCGCCACCTCGCGGACACCGCGCGGGAGCTGTTGGCCATCGTGGAGCGGGCGGAGACCACCCTGGAGGAGCGGCGCGGGCAGCCCGGCGGGCTGCTGACGGTGGCCGCGTTCGCCTCCGCGGCCCGCGGGCTGCTGCCGGGGGTGCTGGCCGCCCTGGCGGAGCGTCATCCGGCCCTGGACGTCCGCCTGACGGAGGTGGACCCGCACCTGTCGGTGGACCTGGTGGCCCGCGGGGTCACCGATCTGGCGGTGGCGCACGACTGGGACATCGCCCCGCTGCCCGCCCCGGAGGGGATCGATCAGGCGCTGATCGGCGAGGACCGGTGCGACCTGCTGGTGCCCGAGGGGCACCCGTTCGCGGGTCGGGAGGCTTTGGGGCGCTCCGAGTTGGGCGGGCAGCGGTGGATCTGCCAGCCCCCGGGCCGGGTCTGCCACGACTGGCTGGTGCGGACCCTGCGCGCGGAGGGGCTGGAGCCCGACATCGCGCACATGGCGGAGGAGAACCACACCCAGGTGGCGCTGGTCGCGGCGGGCCTGGGGGTGGCCGTGCTGCCCCGGCTGGGCACCGGGGCGCTGCCGCCGGGGGTGGTGCCGGTCCGTCTCGAACCGGCACCCGTGCGGCGGTTGTACGCCCTGTGGCGGACCGGGGCGGCGCGTCGTCCCGCCATCACCGAGACGGTCCGGTCCCTGCGCGCCCACTGGCCGCCGCCGGGCCACCCGGACTGAGCACGCCCCGCGCTCCGGCCCGGGCGCGGCGCGCGGCGCACCCGGCCGTCGGGCGTAGCTCCTTGGGGGGACCCGGCGGGTGTCCGTCCGGGTGGGGCGGGGCGCCGGAAGTAGCGTGCGCGGATGCCGTACCACGCCTCCCGCCGGACCCTGCTCGCCGCGGCCGCCCTGGCCGCCCTCCCGGTCGCGGGTGCCTCCGCGGCCGCCGCCGGCGGTTCCGTCCGCCCCGCCGGGGCCGTGGGCCGGTTGCGGCGGCTCGTCGACCGGATGTCCCTGGCCGAGAAGGTGGGCCAGTTGTTCGTGACCCGGGTGTACGGGCACTCGGCGACGGACCCCGATCCTGCGGACGCGGCGGAGAACCGGCGGCAGTTCGGCGTGGACAGTGCCGCCGAGCTGGTGGCGGCGTACCACGTGGGCGGGATCGTGTACTTCTCCTGGGCGCACAACACCCGGGACCCGCGGCAGGTCGCGGAGCTGTCGGACGGGATCCAGCGGGCGGCACTGGCGGCCCCGGTGCCGGTGCCGGTGCTGCTGTCGGTGGACCAGGAGCACGGGGCGGTGGCCCGGATCGGGCGTCCCGCGACCCTGCTGCCGGGGGCGATGGCGCTGGGCGCGGCCGGCTCGCCCGTACTGGCCCGGCACGCGGCGCGGATCGCGGGTACCGAGCTGGCGGCGCTGGGGCTGCGGCAGGACTACGCGCCGGTGGCGGACGTGAACGTGAACCCGGAGAACCCGGTGATCGGGGTGCGGTCGTTCGGCTCGGAGCCGGCGGCGGTGGCCGGGCTGGTGGCGGCGCAGGTGCGGGGCCTCCAGGAGGCGGGGATCGCGGCGACCGCCAAGCACTTCCCGGGGCACGGGGACACGGCCGTGGACAGCCACGTGGGGCTGCCGGTGATGCGGCACAGCCGGGCGGAGTGGGAGGAGCTGGACGAGCCGCCGTTCCGGGCGGCGGTGGCGGCCGGGGTGGACGCGGTGATGACGGCGCACATCGTGTTCCCGGCGCTGGACCCCTCCGGGGATCCGGCCACCCTGTCGCGGCCGGTGGTGACGGGGTTGCTGCGGGAGCGGCTGGGCTTCGACGGGGTGGTGGTGACGGACGCCCTGGACATGGCGGGGGTCCGGCAGCGCTACCCCGACGACCGGGTGCCGGTGTTGGCCCTGAAGGCGGGCTGTGACCAGCTGTTGAACCCGCCGGACCTGCGGTCGGCGATCCGGACGGTGCTGGCGGCGGTCCGGGACGGGGAGCTGTCGGAGGCGCGGATCGAGGAATCGGTCCTGCGGATCCTGGAGCTGAAGGCGCGGCGGGGGCTGTTCACGGAGCCCTTCGCCGGGGACGGCGGCCGGTCGGCGGCCGTGGTGGGCGGGGCGGCGCACCTGGCGGCGGCGGACCGGATCGCGGCCGCGACGACCACGGTGCTGTCCGATCCGGGCGGACTGCTGCCGCTGGACCCGCGGCGGGCGCCGCGGCTGCTGGTGACGGGGGCCGATCCGGTGTCGCCCAGCGGGACCACGGGGCCCCCGACGGGGGTGCTGGCGCGGGAGTTGACGACCCTTGGCTTCACGGCGACGGCCCTGCCCACGGGGCTCGCCCCGGACGCGGCTGCGGTGGCGGGGGCGGTGGCGGCGGCCCGGGCGGCGGACGTGGTGGTGGTGCTGACGTACAACGTGCCCGAGGCTCCGGGGCCCCAGCACGCGTTGGTGCGGGGGCTGCTGGGGGCGGGGGTGCCGGTGGTGACGCTGGCGGTGCGCAACCCCTATGACGCGGCGCGGCTGCCGGAGCCCGCGGCGGCCCTGGTGAGCTACGGGTGGACGGATGTGGAGGTGCGGGCCGCGGCCGGGGTCCTGGCGGGCCGTTCGCCCTCCTCGGGGCGGCTGCCGGTGCCGGTGTCGGAGCGCTTCCCCCGGGGACACGGGCTGCGCCGGTAGCGCCGACCGGTGCCGCCGGTCCGCGCGGGGTGGGCAGTGCGCGGGGGGCAGGCGGGAAAGGGAGCGGCCCCCGGGACCCGTGCGACGGGTTCCGGGGGCCGTTCTCGTGGCGGTGTCCTACCGGCGTCGTGCCGGCGCGGTACCGGCGCGGTGCCGGTCTCCTGTCGGTCCGGCGGGCGGGGGCGTCACCCCCGCCCGCCGGGGGCCGTCACGGACGCAGCTGGGGTTCGCGCTCCAGGTCGCGCCGGTCGAGCTTGGCGTCGGCCTTGGCGAGCGGGGCGGCCTTGGCCTTGCCGTTCAGGACGGCGGTGGGGGCGACCCCGGCCCACTTGAGGATCTTCGCGGTGGCGAGGGCCTTCTCGGACTCCACGAGCTGGGACACCCGGGCGCCGTGGTTGGCGCCGGGGGCGGTCAGCACGTAGCTGTCTCGGGAGCCGTAGCCGAGGTGGAAGGGCTCGGCACCCCACGGGTCGTTCTGCCCGTACACGAACAGCATGCGCTCGGCGTTGTTGCGGACCCACAGGTCCACGTCGCGCATGACGTTCGGCTGGAACTTCATGGGGATGGCGGCCGGGACGAAGTTCCGCGGGGGCTGGTAGCCGTACCGGGTCAGGCCCTTGAGGTGCGGGAGCTTGATGTCCGGGGAGCCGAGCTGGGTGCCCGCCTGGTAGTAGTACGGGGTGTACGTCTCCAGGCCCTGGTCGGTGTAGGCGGAGAAGCCGGAGATGCCGTCGATGCTGTCCCAGATCTCCTGGTCCGTGGCGGTGGCCGCGGTGGGGATCGCGCCGCAGTCGGCGAGCAGGCTGTACTGCCAGAAGGCCCACACGTAGTCGAGGACGACGGCCTCGAAGGCCTTGTCCAGGGTGCCGATGGTGGTGAAGGTCCAGCCGTTCTCGGCGGCGGCGGCCGCGTACTTGGCCTCCAGGGCGTCCCGGCGGACCAGGGCCTCGCGCTGGACGGAGTTCAGGCGGTCGCGGCACTCCTTGGTGCCGACCTTCGCGAAGAACCGGTCGTAGGCCGAGTCCTCCTTGTTGATGACGTCGTTGGGGGCGACGTACGCGACGACGCCGTCCATGTCACGCGGGTAGAAGCGCTCGTAGTAGGTGGCCGTCATGCCGCCCTTGCTGCCGCCCGTGGCGATCCACTTCTTGGCGTAGATCTTCTTGAGGGCGGTGAAGATGCGGTGCTGGTCGCTGGCGGCCTGCCAGATGTCCAGCTTCGACCAGTCGGCCGGGGCCGGGCGCGAGGGGGTGAAGAAGCGGTACTCCATGGAGACCTGGTTGCCGTCGACGATGGTCGTCGGCTCGCTGCGCCGCGGGCTGGTGTTGACGTTGTAGCCGGAGGTGAAGAAGACGGTGGGGCGCGTGGTGTCCTTGTGCAGCAGCGTCAGCCGCTGGTCGAAGGTGGCTCCCTTGGGCTTCCGGTGGTCGACCGGCTGCCGGTAGTTCAGTACGAAGAAGCGGTACCCGGGGTACGGCGTCTCCTCGATGAGGCTCATCCCCGGAATCGCGAGGATCCGGTCCTTGATGTCCGGGCCGTCGCCGGGCCCGGCGGCGGTGGCCGCCCCGGCCGTCACGCCGGCCGCACTGACGGTGCCGATCAGCACCACGAGTGACAGCAGCCATCTGAGCGCCTTGCGCATGCACCCTCCCCTGGGATTTCACTGCGAACGCCGTGAAACCTAGCGGGGGCGGTACACCGGTGAACAGACCCGGCCAACTTCGGCCACCACATCCGACCGGATTGAGCCTCAGTCAGCCGAATCGTTCAATCTCAGCAAAGGATCCAACCGGAAGCGATAGAAGCCGATCCGACCTGGCCACGTACGTACACGCAGCGGCTGAGGGCGTACACGCTGACGGGTCCGGCGATATTCGAGAACCGGCCACTGTCGATGACCGGCACCCCGCCCCGGGGCTGGATGCTCACCATCATCCGCTGGCGCACCCCCGGCCTCTTGGGGAGGGTCACGGCACAGGCGTGGGTGCGGGTCTTGTAGACGCGGACCTGCCCGGTGGAGAAGGGCAGGGACTTCACCAGCCGCCCTGAGCAGCCCGACGCGGCCTGCGCGGATCCCGCCGGCAGGGCCCCCAGCGAGAGGGCCAGGCCCACCGCGAACACCCCGAGGACCCGGGCCGCCGCGGCAGCCCTCCTCCCCCGCCCCTCGAACATGCGTGTTCCCCTCCGCCGTGTGTACCCCTCTACGACGCGCCGGGAAGCGGAATGGTTGCACGGGCGCGCCGGGGCACCGGGGCGCGCGCCCCGCGCCCCGGTGCGGCTGCCGCGGCGGTTCAGGCCGCCGCCTTCTCGTCCTCGTCGAGGCTGCCCGTGAAGGTGCGCCACAGGCGGGCGTACATGCCGTCCAGGGCGAGCAGCTCCTCGTGGGTGCCGTCCTCGGCGACCCGGCCGCGGTCCATGACGACCACCCGGTCGGCACGGGCGGCGGTGGTGAGCCGGTGCGCCACCACCAGGGTGGTGCGCTTGCCCGCGAGCCGGTCGGTGGCCCGGTTCACCAGGGCCTCGGTGGCCAGGTCCAGGGCCGCGGTGGCCTCGTCGAGGAGCAGGACGTCCGGGTCAACCAGCTCGGCCCGGGCCAGGGCGATCAGCTGCCGCTGCCCGGCGGAGAGGTTCCGGCCGCGTTCGGCCACCGGCGCCAGGTAGCCGCCCTCCAGCTCGGCGATCATGTCGTGGGCGCCGACCGCGCGGGCCGCCGCCTCCACCTCGGCGTCGCTCGCTCCGGGCCGGCCGTAGGCGATGGCGTCGCGGACCGTGCCGGGGAAGAGGTACGCCTCCTGGGGGACCACGCCGAGCCGGTGCCGGTAGCCGGTGAGGTCCAGCTCCCGCAGGTCCGTACCGTCGGCGGTGACCCGACCGGCAGTCGGGTCGTAGAACCGGGCCACCAGCTTGACCAGCGTGGACTTGCCCGCGCCGGTCTCGCCGACGAAGGCGACGGTCTGGCCCGCCGGGATCCGCAGGTCCACCCCGGCCAGGGCCGGGGCCTTCTCGCCGCGCTCCTCGGCCGTGCCGTAGCGGAACTCGACCCCCTCGAAGGCGATCTCCCCGCGCAGCGGTCCGGGCTCCCGGGGCCGCTCGGGCGCCGGGGTGGAGGTCGGCTCGCGCAGCAGCTCCTGCATCCGGCCCAGCGAGACGGTGGCCTGCTGGTAGCCGTCGAAGACCTGGGAGAGCTGCTGCACAGGGGCGAAGAAGAGGTCGATGTAGAGCAGGTACGCCACCAGGGCGCCGGTGGTCAGGGTGCCCGCCTCCACCCGGCCGGCGCCCACGATCAGCACCGCCGCGGCGGCCACCGAGGACAGCAGCTGCACGAAGGGGAAGTACACCGAGATCAGCCACTGGCCGCGGACGCGGGCCTCGCGGTAGGAGTGGCTGCGCTCGGCGAACCGCTCCAGCCCGGACCCCTCGCGCCGGAACGCCTGCACGATCCGCAGCCCGGACACGGACTCCTGGAGGTCGGCGTTGACCACCGAGACCCGGTCCCGGGCCAGCTCGTACGCGGCCACCGACTTGCGGCGGAACACGATGGTGCCGAGCACCAGCACCGGCAGGGTGGCGAAGACGATCAGGGCCAGCTGCACGTCGAGGACGACCAGCGCCACCAGGATCCCGAAGAAGGTGAACACGGAGACGACCGCGGTGACCAGGCCCGTCTGGAGGAAGGTGCTGAGGGCGTCCACGTCCGTGGTCATCCGGGTCATGATCCGCCCGGTCAGCTCCCGCTCGTAGTAGTCCAGGCCCAGCCGCTGGAGCTGCGCGAAGATCTTGACGCGGAGGGCGTACAGCACCCGCTCGCCGGTCCGCCCGGTCATCCGGGTCTCCGCGGTCTGGGCCGCCCACTGGCCCAGCACCACCAGCAGGGCCAGCGCGGAGGCCGCCCACACCGCGCCGAGGGCCAGCCGCTCCACGCCCTCGTCGATGCCGTGCCGGATCAGCACCGGCAGCAGCAGTCCGGCGCCGGCGTCCACGGCGACCAGCCCCAGGCTGATACCCAGCGGGGCCCAGAAGCCGCGCAGCAGGCGGCGCAGCCCGTAGCCGTCCTCGGGGGCGGCGGCCCGCTCCTCGTCCACGTCCGGGGTGTCCAGGGCGGGCGGCAGGGCCGCCACCTTCGCCAGCAGCTCGGGGGTGGCGGGCATGCCGCCCACCGCCCCGGCCATGGTGTGCGGGGCGCCGGCCGCCGCGGCGGGGGCACCCGCTCCGACACCCGCGGCGGATCCGGCCCCGGCGGACTCGGCCCGGCGGCGCCACAGCTCGGGGGTGACCCCGTCCGCGACCCGCCGCCTGGCGTTGACCGGCTCGGCGTCGATCTCCGCCTCGGCCTCCAGCTCCTCCAGCTCTTCGAGGTCTTCGAGGCCCCGCTCCAGTCCGGCCAGGACCTTCGCGTCGGCGGGGTCCTCGGGCTGCCGCGGGGAGCCCGCGCCCAGCGCCTCGGGGTCGGTGAGCAGCCGCCGGTACAGCGGGGAGCGGCGCTCCAGCTCCTCGTGGGTGCCGAGGTCGGCGAGGCGGCCGTGGTCGAGGACGGCGATCCGGTCGGCCAGGGCCAGGGTGGAGCGGCGGTGCGCGATGAGCAGGGTGGTGCGGCCCGCCATGACGGTGCGCAGGGCCTCGTGGATCTCGTGCTCGACGCGGGCGTCCACGGCGGAGGTGGCGTCGTCGAGGAGGAGCAGGCGGGGGTCGGTGAGGATGGCGCGGGCCAGGGCGATCCGCTGGCGCTGGCCGCCGGAGAGGGTCAGCCCGTGCTCGCCGACCTTGGTGTCGTAGCCGGCGGGCAGGGCCTCGACGAAGCCCTCGGCCCGGGCGGCGCGGGTGGCGGCCCGGATCTGCTCCTCGGTGGCCTCGGGGCGGCCGTAGGCGATGTTGGCGCGGATGGTGTCGGAGAAGAGGAAGCTGTCCTCGGGGACGAGACCGATGGCGGCGCGCAGCGAGTCCAGGGTCAGCTCGCGGACGTCGTGGCCGCCGACCCGGACGGTGCCGGAGGTGGTGTCGTAGAAGCGGGGCAGCAGCAGGGAGAGGGTGGACTTGCCGCTGCCGGAGGCGCCGACCACGGCGAGGGTCTCGCCGGGGGCGATGCGGAGGCTGAGGCCGTCGAGGACGGGGCGCGGGGCGGTCTCCGGGTCGGCGTCGGGGCCGGGGGCGTAGCCGAAGGAGACGTCGTCGAACTCGACGGTGGCGGGGGCGTCGGCGGGCAGGTCGAGGGTGCCGTCCTCGATGGCCGGTTCGGTGTCGATGAGCTCCAGGACGCGTTCGGCGCCGGCGCGGGCCTGCTGCCCCACCGTGATGATCATGGCGAGCATGCGGACGGGGCCGACGAGCTGCGCCAGGTAGGTGGAGAAGGCCACGAAGGTGCCGAGGGTGACCTGGCCGCGGGTGGCCATCCAGCCGCCGAGGGCCAGCATGGCCACCTGGGCGAGGGCGGGCACGGCCTGGAGGGCGGGGGTGTAACGGCTGTTGAGCCGGATGGTGCGCAGGCGTCCGGCGAAGAGCCGGCGGCCCGCGTCGCGGAGCTTGCCGGTCTCCTGCTCCTCCTGGCCGAAGCCCTTGACGACGCGGACGCCGGTGACGGCCCCGTCGACGACGCCGGCCACGGAGGCGGCCTGGGCCTGGGCGTACCAGGTGGCGGGGAAGAGCTTGACGCGGCTGCGCTTGGAGATGAACCAGAGGGCCGGGGCCATGGCGAGGGCGACCAGGGTGAGCGCCGGGGAGAGCCAGAGCATGACCGCGAGGCTTATCCCGAAGAGCAGGAAGTTGCCGATGGTCATGGGCAGCATGAAGAGCAGGCCCTGGATCAGCTGGAGGTCGCTGGTGGCGCGGCCGATGACCTGGCCGGTGGACAGCTCGTCCTGGCGGCGGCCGTCGAGCCGGGCGATGGCCGCGTACATCTCGGTGCGCAGGTCGTGCTGCACGTCGAGGGCGAGGCGGCCGCCGTAGTAGCGGCGCACGTAGGTGAGGACGTACACGGCGACGGCGGCGCCGATGAGCAGTCCGGCCCAGACGCCCATGGGGCGGGAGTGGTCGCCGATGACGTCGTCGATGATCACCTTGGTGACCAGCGGGACGAGGGCCATCACGGCCATGCCGAAGAGGGAGGACCCGAGGGCGAGCAGGACGTTGAGCCGGTACCGCCAGGTGTAGCGGGCCAGTCTCCTGGCCCAGCCGTTCCGTCCGGTGTCCCCGGCCCTCTCTGCCGCCGCCACGATGGGCCTCCCCGTTGTCTCGTCCGTAGAGCGCAGCGGGACCGGCATCGGCCCCGAGCTGCCGGAAGACCCAACGCGGCCCCGCCCGGATTTCATCCCGCCGTTACAAACGGACGTCCCACCGGGAACGACTCGGGCAGGTCGGCGGGCCCCGCCGCCGCCGGTCCGGGGGGCCCGGCGGTGGCTCGTCGCCCGGTGCCGGCGGGGCGGGGCCGGGGCCGCGCGCCCACCCGATCGGGCGACTGTCCGGGGAGCCCGGTGGATCGTATGCTGGCATACATGAAGCGGACGACCATCAAGGTGGACGACGATCTCGACGCGCGCGTGCGCCACGAGGCCGCCCGCCGCGGGCTGACCCTGTCGGAATGGACGCGCGAGGCATTGGAGGCGCATCTGCCGGGCGCGGGCGAGAGCCCGCCCGGCGGGATCCGGCGCACGTTCCGATCCACGGCAGCGGGCAGGAGCGGCCGTTCGGACATTTCCGAGCGCATGGAGGAGTTGCTCGCCGGGCTCGCTGACGGCCACGACATCCTGGCCGAGGAGGAAGCCCGGGCGACGGAAGACCGCGAGTCGGCCGCGTGAGCGGTCTGGTCGTGGACGCCGGGCCCCTGTACGCCCTGCTCGACGAGGACGACGCGTGGCACAAGCGCGCGGTGCGCCTGCTCCGCACGCACCCGGGACCACTGGTCGTGCCGACCCTCGTCATCTCGGAGGTGGCGTACTTCGCGGGCCGACGGCTCGGAGCCCGGGCAGAGCTGTTATTCGCCCAGGACCTCGCGGAGGGGCAGTTCGCGGTCGAACCCGTTCACCCCACCGACTGGCTGCGGATCGCGGAACTGACCGCGAAGTACGTCGGATTCCCGCTGGGCATGGTGGACGCCTCGGTCATCGCGTGCGCCGAACGGCTGGGTGTGACCGAGGTCGCCACCGTGGACCGCAGGCACTTCTCGGCCGTGCGCCCCGGACACACCGAGGCGTTCACCCTGCTGCCGTGAGGCTCAGAGGTGGGTGGGGGCGAACATCTTCGGGGTGGCGTTCAGGACCAGGACGGAGGGGCCGGGGGCGGCGAGGGCGTCCTTGAGGTCGGCGGCCAGGGTGTCGGGGGTGGTGGTCGCTGCGGGGACGCCGAAGGCGGCGGCGAGGGCGGTGAAGTCCGGGCGGTCCAGCTCGGTGCCCGTGGCGCGGCCGTAGGCGTCGGTCATGTACTCGCGGAGGATGCCGTAGCCGCCGTCGTCCACGATCAGCCAGGTGACGTCGAGGTCGTGCCGGCGGGCCGTGGCCAGTTCGGCGATGCCGTACATGGCCCCGCCGTCGCCGGACACCGCGAGGACGGGCGTGCCCGGCTCGGCCACGGCCGCGCCGAGGGCGGCCGGGTAGGCGTAGCCGAGGCCGCCGGCGCCCTGGGCGGAGTGCATGGTGTTGGGGTGGCGGGGGTCGAAGGCGGACCAGGCCCAGTAGCCGAGGACCGTCATGTCCCAGAAGGACGGGGAGCGCGGCGGCAGGGCGCTGCGGATCGAGGCGAGGAGCTCCTGCTCCAGGGTGAGGTCCTGGCCGGCGAGGCGGGCGGCGATCTCGTCGAGGACCATGCGGACCCGGGCCGGGGCGTACGGGTCCTGGCGTTCGTCGACGGTCTCCAGGAGGGCCTGGAGGGCGAGGCGGGCGTCGGCGTGGATGCCGAGGGCGGGGTGGTTGGACTCCAGTTTCCCGAGGTCGGCCTCGATCTGGATGACGCGTCCGGCCGGGAAGAGGGTGTGGTAGTTCGAGGACAGCTCGCCGAGGCCGGAGCCGACCACGAGGAGGACGTCGGCGTCCTCCAGGAAGTCGGTCAGGTGGCGGTCCTCCAGCCAGGACTGGAGGGACAGCGGGTGGGTCCAGGGGAAGGCGCCCTTGCCGCCGAAGGTGGTGACCACGGGCGCGGAGATCCGTTCGGCGAGCTGCCGGAGCTTGCCGGCGGCGTCGGCGCGGACCACGCCGCCGCCCGCGACGATCACGGGCCGGGAGGCGTTCTCCAGCCAGTGCGCGGCGAGCGCGGTCAGCTCGGGGCGCGGGGCGAGCTCGTGCGGGCTCGCGTCCACGGCGGTGACCTGCGGGAGGACCGTTTCCGCGGAGAGCACGTCGGCGGGGATCTCCACGTAGACGGGCCCGTGCGGGGCGCTGAGGGCCGATTCCCAGGCCGCGGCGATCACGGAGGGGATCTGCGAGGCGGTCCGGGCCTCGTGCACGGACTTGACCACGCCGCGGAAGGAGGCGGCCTGGTCGCGCAGCTCGTGCAGGTGCCCGTGACGCCCGCCGCCCAGCCCTGCGGCGGGGACCTGCGAGGAGATCGCGAGGACCGGCGCGGAGGCGGCGGCGGCCTCCTGGAGGGCCGCCAGCGAGGTCAGCGCCCCGGGGCCGGTGGACAGCAGCAGCGGGGCCGCCTCGCCGGTGATCCGCCCGTACCCGTCGGCGGCGAAGCCCGCGTTGTTCTCGATCTGCAGCCCGACGAGACGGAGGTCGGAGCGGCCGACCGCGTCGAAGAGGGCGAGGGCGTGCTGACCCGGGATGCCGAACACCGTGGTGGCGCCCAGCCCCCGGAGCGTCTCCACGACCAGGTCCCCGCCCGTGCGGCCGGGCGGCGGCGCGAGGGCCGCGGCCCGCTGGGCCTCGGTGGGACGGAGTACCAGGTCGTGGTCGTGCGTCACGCTCTCGTCAGCCCTTCGGGTTCGCCTTCGCCGCCGCGATCTGCCGCGACATGATCGTGGTGAGCTCGTACGCGGTGTGCGAGGCCGCGACCGAGGTGATCTCGGCGTGATCGTACGCCGGGGCGACCTCGACCACGTCCGCGGAAACGAGGTTGCAGGAGGACAGCCCGCGGATGATCTCCAGCAGCTCGCGGGAGGTCATGCCGCCCGCCTCGGGGGTGCCGGTGCCGGGCGCGTGGGCCGGGTCGAGCACGTCGATGTCGATGGAGATGTACAGCGGGCGGTCGCCGATCCGCTGGCGCAGCTGGTCGGCGACCTCGTCGGCGCCGCGGCGGTACACGTCGGCGGAGGTGACGATGCCGAAGCCCATCTTGGCGTCGTCGTCGAGGTCCTGCTTGCCGTAGAGCGGGCCGCGGGTACCGACGTGGGACAGCGCCTCCGTGTCGAGGATGCCCTCCTCCACGGCCCGGCGGAACGGCGTGCCGTGGGTGTACTCGGCGCCGAAGTACGTGTCCCAGGTGTCGAGGTGCGCGTCGAAGTGCAGCAGGGCCACGGGGCCGTGCTTCTTCGCGACCGAGCGCAGCAGCGGCAGGGCGATGGTGTGGTCGCCGCCGAGGGTCATCAGGCGGGAGCCGTTGCCGAGCAGCTCGTCGGCGGCGGCCTCGACCGTCTCCACGGCCTCGTTGATGTTGAAGGGGTTCACGGCGATGTCACCGGCGTCGGCGACCTGCGCCAGCGCGAAGGGCGAGGCGTCCTGGGCCGGGTTGTACGGGCGCAGCAGGCGGGAGGCCTCGCGGATGGCGTTGCCGCCGAAGCGGGCGCCGGGCCGGTAGGACACCCCGGAGTCGAAGGGCACGCCGACGACGGCCACGTCCGCCGACCCGACTTCGTCCAGGCGCGGCAGACGCGCGAAGGTCGCCGGACCCGCGTACCGGGGGATGCGGGAGGAGTCGACGGGGCCGCGGGGCGTCTGCTCGCTGCTCATGGGGGGTGCCCTTCTGAAGGTCCGACAGTGCGGTCCTCCGAGCGTAAGCGGAGCGCGGGGGGCCGCGCGGTGTAGGTTTCGTCCACCAGGAAGCCCCTTTGTGTACGGAGTGCCCATGTCCGGAGTGCCCAGGTCCGGGGGTGTCGAACGAGGACAGTCGGAAAACCAAGCCCTGCCGGCGCTTGAGGCGCGGGGGTACGGGGCCGGAGCCCCCGCTGAGGGCCGCGGCAGCGGCCTCCCCCTGGCCACCCTCCTCGCAGACCGCGACCTCGGTCTCCGCCCCCTCACGCCCCCCACCGCCCCCGACGCCCCCGGCGTCCTGGGCGTGCACGCCTCCGAGATGCCCGACCCCACCCCCTACCTCCTGGGCGGCGAACTCCTCCTCACCGCCGGCGCGGGCGCGGACACGGACGCCACCGAGGACCCCGAAGCCGGCTACGACGCCTACGTCACCCGCCTCGTCGCCGCCGGTACCGCCGCCCTCGGCTTCGGCCTGGCCCCCGTCCACGAGGAGGTGCCGCCCGGCCTGACCGAGGCGTGCGCCCGACACGGGCTGCCCCTCGTGGAAGTGCCGCCGCACACCCCCTTCACCGCGGTGGCCCGCGCCGTCTGGCGGCTCATGGCCCGGGCCCGCACCCGCGAGCTCCGCCGGGTCACGGAGGCCCAGCAGGCCCTGGCCGCCGCCGCGGCCCGCCCGACACCGGTCCCGGCGGTCCTCGCCCGGCTCGCCGCGAGCCTCGGCGGGTACGTCACCCTCCGCCCGGACGGCCGCACCGCGGGCTCCCCGCCCCCGACGACCGCCGCCCCGCACGCCCTGCCCGCCCTGGAGGCCCTGCTCGCCCGGGTCGGCCGCCCGGACGGCCCCGCCACCGCCACCGACCAGTCCGACGGCTGGCACCTCGCCGCCCACGGCCTCGGCGGCGGCCGGGCCGCCCTCGGCACCGCCACGCCCACCCGCACCCCCGGGGACCACACCGTGGCCTCCGTCGCGGCGGTCCTCCTCACCCTCCTCACCGCGGACCGCACCGCCGGACCGGAGACCGCCGCCCTGACCCGGCTCCTCCTCGACGGGGACCCGTCCGCCGCCCTGGGCCCCGGCCCCTGGTACGCCGTCCACGCCCGCGGCGGCGCCGACCCGGCGGGCCTCGCCGCCGCGCTGGACACCGTCCTGATGGATCCGGACGGCGCCCCCGCCGTACGGCTCCTCACCGATCGGGACCCGCTCCCCCAGCCCGGCTGGCGGCTGGGCGTCAGCACGCCCGCCGCCCCCGACGCGCTGGCCGCCGCCGACGCCGAGGCCGCCCGCGCCCTGGAACGCGCCGAGGCGGCCCGCGCCCCGCTCGCCCGCCACGCGGACACCGGCTTCGCCGGACTGATCGGGGCCGAGGAGGGGCGGATCCGGGCCGAGGCCCTGCTCGCCCCCCTCTCCCCCGAGCGGCGCACCACCCTGCGCGCCTGGCTCGCCCACCACGGCAGTTGGGACCGCACGGCGGCCGCCCTCGGCGTGCACCGCAACACGGTCCGCCAGCGCGTCACCCGCTGCGCGGCCCTGCTCGCCCGCGACCTGGACGACCCCGACACCCGCACCGACCTGTGGCTCGCCCTCCGCTTCACGGACCCGGCTCAACCGCCCTCGTGAACGGGCACGGGCAGCCGCGCCCCGCGGCTGCGCGCCACCCGGTGCACGTCCCGCAGGACCTCCGCCAACCGGGCCGCCAGGTAGTGCAACTGCGCAGAGGTGGCCCGGCAGTCGGCCAGTATGTCGTCGGCGTGGGCGAGGAGTTCGTCCGCCATCTCCAACTGCATCCGCTCCACGTCGTCCGCGACCCGGGCGAAGTACCCCGACGCGTCCCCGAACAGGAAGCAGGGCTTGCCCTCCGCCGAGGCCCACGGCAACAGCCGCCCCTCGCCCCCGGACCCCGACCTCATACGACCCTCACCATGACACGACTCCCTCACCCACCGGCACCGCTGAGTAGCGATCCGCTCACAGCCTGAGAGCTCCGGGAGTAGGCTCGCCAGGGGATGGCGCGCGACATCGCGCCTGTCACACGGGAGTTGGGGATGGGCAACATCTACGGCGACTGGCTCAAGGCCCAACGCGAGGCCGCGGGACTCACACAACAACAACTTGCGGACGCCGCGATCATGACGCGGTCGCACATTTCCCATATCGAAGGCGGCCGTCGGGTCCCGTCGAAGGAGGACGCGCGGCGGCTGGACATGGCCCTGGGCACCGGCGACGTACTGAGCAGCTTCCTGCCGCACGGGGACGTGCCCGTCAACGAGTACTTCAAGCCCGTCCTGGCCCTGGAACGCCAGGCCACCAGGATCTGGGAGTTCGCCTCCTCTTTCGTTCCAGGGCTCCTGCAGACGGAGAGTTACGCCCGAGCCCTCTTCAGCAGCCGCTTCCCGCCATGGAGCGAGGAAGAACGTGACACCAACCTCGTCACACGCATGGAACGCAAGAAGGTCCTCGCCGATCCAGCGACCCCGGCCCTGTGGGTAGTGCTGGACGAGGGCATCCTGCGACGCCCGGTCGGAGGCGGACACGTCATGCGGGAACAGATCGACCACATGGCCGACCTCGCGGAAACCGGTCGGGTACGCGTGCACGTGTTGCCCTTCGGGCGCCCTCCCTGCCAACTTATGTCGGGCACGCTGATCCTGATGTGGTTCGAGGACCAGCCACCCTTGGCGTACTCAGAGGGCACGGCATGGGGCAAGTGCATCGACTCCCCTTCCGTGGTCACGCATCTGCAGGCAGTCTTCGCTCTCGCCTTGAGTGACGCCCTGCCCCTGCAGGAGTCAATCGCCCACCTCAGGGCCGCGAGTAAGGACTACTGATCCATGTTCCAGCACGGCATCCCGCACGCTTCCGCACTCCACGGCTGGCGGAAGTCCTCCTACAGCAGCCCCGAGCGGGACAGCTGCGTCGAGGTGATCGACGGTCGCCCCGGGGCCGTTCCCGTGCGTGACTCCAAGGACCCCCACGGCCCCGCTCTGCTCCTCCGGCACCACGCCTGGTCCGCATTCATCTCGTCCCTCAAGCGCGGTTACCTGACCACCTGAAGTCCTCCCGAAAGGAGGCCGTCTCGATGCTCGGCATTCCGACCGCATCCGTCCTGCGCGGCTGGCGGAAGTCGTCTTACAGCGGCACCGAATCGAACAGCTGCGTCGAAGTGGTCGACGGTCACCCCGGGGGCGTCCCCGTGCGCGACTCCAAGGACCCCCACGGGCCCGCCCTGCTCCTCGCCGGCACCGCCTGGGCCCCCTTCGTCGCCGCCCTCAAGCACGGTGGCCTGGCCGGCTGATCCGTGCCCGGGCATGCGACAGGGGCCCGGCATCCCGAAGGATGCCGGGCCCCTGTCCCGGTCCACGCCCTACTCGGCCCCGTCCCGCGGCGCGGGAACGCGGATCATGACGACTCCGCTGCCGAGGTCGATCGGGCCCCGCCCGAGATCGGCGTCGCCGGCCTCGTCGAGGGTGATCTCCTTACGCCTGCGCTCCTCCTCGGTGTGACGCCGACCGGGAGCGAACAGCTCGTTCAAGGCGCTGCCGAACACGACCCTCAGGCCCCTTGCTCGGGGCGCGCGATGGTCGCGCCGTCGATCGGGGTGCCCTCGGGCAGGTCGCGGATCTGGAGCGCGATCTGGGTGCACAGCTCGAAGTACACCCGGAAGTCGGTGACCTCCATGTTCGCGACCTCGTCCGAGCCGCCCAGGGAGAGCGGCACCTTGTAGCCGACGACCCGGTCGAAGCCGAGCGGCCCCGCCTCCGGGGCGGACTCCCGCCACTCCTCGTACGAGGGGTAGGCGAGGGCGTCCTCGTCCTCGTCGACCGCCGCCTCGAAGAACTCGTCGATGGTCAGGCCGGTGGTGTAGTACTCGCCCTCGGCCGGATCGATCATGATCACGTAACGCGGCTTGGACTCCGGGTCCCGGATGTCGAAGAGGAACTCCCGCCCCGACCAGTCGAAGGCGAAGGGGTAGTAACGCCCCTCGATGCCCTCGATCATCCGGGCGCACGCCTCGTACGAGGCGTGCGCGGACTCCGGGGTGTGGAACCGCAGGAAGCCGTCCACGAGGATCCTCCCCGCCGCCTTCTCGAACAGGCCGGTGAGGGTGACGGGCACGGGATGCCCGCCCTCGCCGGGAGCTACTGAATCTGCCGTACCCGTCACGGGGAAGCGGCGGAGGAGGATCTCCAGGGACATGTCCACTCCTACTTGATCTCGACCTTGCCGATGGTGTCACCCGGCCGCAGGCCGAGCTTCTTGACCCGCTGTGCGATCTGCGCACCCAGGCTGCGATTGACCGAACGGTCCAGCGGCCACATGTTCGAGAACACGTCCTTGCCGCCGAGCTGCAGGTCGACCGCGTGGTCGACGTCCTCGTCGTCCTCGACCTTGCCGCCGCCCTTGGTGTAGGTGCGCCGCTGGTTGGTGCGCTTGCCCACCCGGGTCACCACGAGGGTGGCCGAGTTCAGCAGGGCCACCTTCTGGTCGGCCGCCTTCTTCTGGTCGGCGTCCCAACCCTCCTTGTAGTCCAGGGTCAGGACCGGGCAGTTCGCGTTGTGGACGAGGACGTCCTGGTCGCCGACGCGCACGTAGTAGGTGTGCGATTCGGTGACCGTGAGGTTGTGGACCGTGGTCTCCTCGGTCCACTCCTCCACGGACGCGATGCGGATTTCGGTGCCGGCGCTCGTCCGGACCGAGGCACCGGCCCGGAGGTCGGCCGCCTTGACCCACTCGCGCAGCTCGGGCACCCAGAAGGGGTGACCGTCGGTGGCGACCACCGTGCGCTCCGCGCCGTCCTGCGCACCGCCGTGCAGCGTGACCTTGGCGAGCTTCTTCTTGCCCTTGCCGACGATCGTCGCGGTGACCGTCTGGACGCCCGTGACGCCGGTCTCCGGGTCGGTGGCGATGATCTTGTCACCGACCTTGACCTTCTCGATCGGCTTGTGCGAGCCGTCGGCCATCAGCACCTGCGTGCCGGCCTTGAAGCTGTTCGGGTTCACGGGGCAGGTGGCGCTCTCCACCTGCTCCTGCACGGCGTCCTGGGCCTCTTCCTTCGCCTCCTGCTTGATCTCCTTGGCGACCTTCTTGACCGACTTGGACAGGGGCTTCTTCGCCTGCGAGGGCTTCGGCTTCGGCTTGGGCTGCGCCCTCGGCTTCGGCTTCGGCTTCGGACGGGCCGCCGCCTTGCGGGCCGCGGCGCGCTTGGCCGCCGCCCGCTTGGCCGCAGCGCGCTGCGCCTTGGCACGGGCCTGGGCCGCCGCCCGCTTCGCCGCGGCGCGCTTGGCCGCCGCGCGCTGGGCGGCGCGCTTGGCCGCGGCGCGCTTGGCCGCGGCCGCCTTCCGGGCCGCTTCGCGCTTGGCCTTGGCCGCGGCGCGCTTGGCCGCCTCGATGGCGCGCTTGCGGGCCAGGGCCGCGGCACGACGCGCCGCCGCCTGGGCCGCCTTGCGGGCCGCGATGATCGCCGCACGGCGGATCGCCGCGCGGATGGCCGCCTGGATGGCGATGCGGGCCGCGATGCCGATCAGGATCGGGAAGAAGAGCCCGTCCGGGTCGGTGAACGTCGCCGGAGCGTTGTTGCTGTAGGCGTACGGGTTCATCGTGGCCGGGTTGCCGTAGTCGGCCAGCGGGTCGACGGAGACGAACCGGCCGGTGGCCGGGTCGTAGTCGCGGGCACCGAGCCGGGTGAGGCCGGTGTCCTTGTCCACGGTGCCGCCGACGAAGCCCCGCTGTCCGGGCCAGGTGGTGGGCTGGACGCCCCGGTCCTCACCGAACGGCATGCTCTTGCGCCGGGTGACGCCCATGGCCGCGCCGGCCAGGTCGATGACGGTGTGCGAGGTGCCGTGGTGGTCGGACAGCATCAGCTGCCGCACACCGCCGGTGGCCCGCACGGTGACCGCGCCGTCCGGGTGGGCGTAGAAGCGCTCCGCCCGGGCCTTGAGGTCCTTGGTCACCGTCAGCTCGGCGTCGCCGAGGTAGAGGGTCTTGCTGCCGTCCGCACCCGTGCGGACGAGCCGGTTGCCGCTGGCGTCGTACAGGTACGAGGTGGACTTGCTGCCCCCGCCCTCGACCGGCTCCGTCACCTTGGTGAGGTTGCCCTCGACGTCCCATTCCAGCGTCTGGGTCGTGCCGTTCTGCTGGCGGGTGGCCGTGTTGCCGGCCTTGTCGTAGGTGAAGGTGTTCAGCCGCTCACCGTCGGCGCCGACGGACTTGACCGAGGCCAGGGCGTTCGGACCGCCGATGCCGGGCTTGCCGTACGCGTAGGTGCGGGTGACGTCCTTGGCGGTGTCACCGGCGGCGTCGTGCTCGACCAGCTTGGTGCGGTTGCCCGCGTCGTCGAACTCGAAGGTCTGCCAGTAGGCGTCCGGGCCGCCGACCGTGTCCTTGGAGGGACCGGCCGCGCAGTCGTCCGCCTTCGCCGTCCAGGCCGAGGTCATCTGCCGCAGCTGGTTGTAGACGAAGCACTGGGTGTCCGGCTTCCCGGCGTCCGGAGCAGCCTCGCCCGGGGTGTCCGCGATCTTGGTGACGTTGCCCGCCTGGTCGTACGTGTAGCGGGTGTCGGTGATCAGGGTCGGGGACAGGCTCCGGTCGTAGGTGGACTGCATGAGGCGACGCGTGAACTCGTCGTAGACGTACGAGCCGTACACCTTCTTGTTGAAGGTGCCCGAGTCGGTCCGCAGGACCTCTCCGAAGGCGGAGTACGCCACGTCGTTGAGGTACATGACGTCGCCGCCGACGGACTTCAGCATGTCGTCCGCGTCGTAGCGGAAGATGACCTGCTCGGTGGTGAGGCCGCCGACGCCGGGGACGGTGGCCGTGGAGAGGTTGCCGGTGGGCGTGTACGCGTACCGGTACTGGTAGGTACCGCCGATGCCGGTCTCCTCGGCCGGGATGACCGTCTTGGTCGACTTCACCCGGTAGGCGTTGTCGTACGCGGTGACCTCGTCGCGGTACTCACGGCCGTTCTCGTAGCGGATCGAGGCCGTGGGCAGTCCCTTGCCGAGGGTGTCGTACGTCCACTCCAGCCGCTTGGTGCCGGTGGCACTGCCCTCGCGCATCGTGGTCGGACGGCCCACCGCGTCGTACGTGGTGAACGTCTTGTTGCCGCGCGGGTCGGTGATCGACTCGACGTTGTCGGACAGGTCGTACGTGTACTCCGTGCGGCCGCCGTCGGGATCGGTGATCGCCTTCTGCCGGCCGCGTCCGTCGTACTCGAAGGAGGTGACGGCGCCGCCCGGCGCGGTGACCTTCTTCAGGTTGTCGAGGGCGTCGTACTCGTACTTCGTGGAGCGCCAGGTGCTGCGGTCGTCCTTGGTGTACTCGCGCAGCTCCACCACGCGGCCCTCGGCGTCCTCGACGGAGGCCGTGACCGTGTCGCCCCCGGGCGGGATCGTGGTGGACACGTCCCCGTCCCGCTCGGTGGTGGTGCGGAGCTTCTCCACGCCGCGGTGGTAGCTGACCTCGGCGGTGGGCTCGCCGAGGCCGTTGAAGGTGGTGCGGTTCTGCGACGGGACCTCGTTGTCACCGACCTGCAGGAGCTTGGGCTCCGGCTCGCGGTCGTTGAAGTAGCCGTCGTTCTCCTTCCACTTCCGGCCTGCCGTGTCGTAGAAGGTGTCGTTGACGACACGGCCGTCGCCGACGGCCTCGTCCTGGGTCTGCCGCTCGCGCAGCAGGCCGTCCAGGAGCTCGTACGAGACGGCGTACTGGCCGTTGTCCTTCAGGGACCGGGTGGTCACGACCGTCGGACCGTCCCGGCGCACCAGGTAGTCGTACTCCGCGTTCGGCGTCTGGGTGGCCGGGTCGCGGTCGATCTCCCAGACCTTCAGCAGCCGACCCAGCGGGTCGTACTGCATCGTGGCCTTCTTGCCGTTGGCGTCCGTCTCGGTCAGCGGCATGCCGCGGACGTCGTCGAAGTCCGTGGTCTCCGTGTGGCCCAGCGGGTCCGTGGAGACCTGCTTGACCGGGCGGGCGACGGTGGCCGGGGTGTAGACGACCGAGGTCTTGCGGTTCTCGGTGTCGTACGTGGCCGTCTCGCGGCCGTGGACGTCGTACTCCGTCCTGTCGACGGTGAGGTAGCCGGTGCCCTCGGCGTTCGGCTCCTGCACCTCGGTCGCCAGGCCCTTGGTGGGCGCGACGCCGAACGCCTGGCCGTCGTACAGGGTCCGGGTGTCCTCGACGACCTCGCCACCGGTGGTGCCGCAGGCGCCCAGGACGGTCAGCTCGCGGGACTCCGACTCCAGCAGGTTCGCCGCGGTGTTGCGGGCGTAGGAGGTGGTGGTGCACATCCGCTTGCCGCCGGCCGTCGTCTCGTCCACTTGCGTGGGCAGGCCGTAGGCGTCGTACGTCGTCTTCTCGGTCTCGGTGCGCCAGGTGTCGCCCTTGACCCGCTCGCGGGTCGTGACCGTCTCCGGCCGGGTCAGCCACGCCTCGATCGGGTCGGTGCCCGTCCGCGCGCGGGAGCCCGTCTTGACCGCCCACGGGGTCGTCAGGGTCGTCGAGTCGACGGCGCCCCCGTCGGACTCGTAGGTGATCTGCTCACGGAGCTGGCCCTGGTAGTGCGGCAGGTCGGGGAAGGTGCCGCCCTGGGAGTCCTCGATCGCCGAGGTGCGGGTCCCGGTGGGCAGCTTGTCCCCGTGCAGACCGCGGAAGTAGCGGTGCTCGCTGACCTGCTTCACGTCGTTGCCGGAGCCGATCCGCGTGCGGACCTTCTCGTAGCCGCGGTACTGCGACCAGGTGCGGTTCTTGGCCTCGGTGAACTCGCTGTCGTCCCAGGCCCAGGCCGCGCCCCCGAGGAACTCGTAGGAGGTGACCTTGGGCGGGCTGTCCGTGACCAGGTCCTCCTCGCGCACCTCGGTGACCAGGTACTTGTGGAACCAGTCCTGGACCGGCTTCAGCGCGCCCTTCGGCGTCCAGTACTGCGGGAAGCAGCGCATGGTGTTGCTCTCGGGCGAGGCCGGCATCCTGCGCGGTTCCAGCACCCGGCAGTCGGCCGGCGAGTAGCTCACGCCGATGCGGCCGCCGGTCTCCGTGTCGATGGCGTTGATCCGCAGGCGGGCGAACGGGGGCAGGCCCTCGATCCCGTCGACGCGGTTGTCCATCTGGACCCCGGAGAAGGTGACCTGCGGCATCGCCGCCGAGCCGCCCGCACCGTGGCCGGTGCGCGTGACGGAGTCCAGCCACAGGGCAGGGGAGGTCCCGTCACCGGTGGCCGGGTACGTGGACTTCAGGTCCCAGGAGTCGACGTTCTTCAGGGCCGTGCCGGAGAGCACCTGGGTGGTGATCTTGACCAGCCGCTTGGTGGACCAGAACGTCGGGGAGAACTTGTCGGTGCACTTGGCGCCCGCGGCGCACTCCTGGTCCAGCGGCACGTCCGGCCAGTACTTGGCGTTCGCGGCCGTCCGCTTGGACTCGGCGCAGTCGAAGGTGGCGTCGGGCACGCAGCGCTCGGCGGTGGTGAAGGCGACCCGGCCGGCGGGCTGCGCCGTGAACAGCGCGTCCGCACGCTGGCCGTAGTCGATGCGGAGCAGGTCCGCGGAGCGCGTGTAGGCGGCGCTCTGGTCGGCCTTCATGTTCTGGCCGTAGTGGTTGGTGTACTTCTTCCACCACAGCGTCATGGCGTCGCCCAGCGGGTCCACCACGTAGTCCAGGTTCCAGCGGTAGCCCTGGGCGCAGTCGGAGTCCATGAAGGCGGTGGCGTAGCAGGGCTCACCGGGGTGGTTGCCGAAGACGGGCACGGTCAGCGCGGAGTCCGTGACCTGCGTGCCGGCGCCGGGCAGCTTGTTCAGGCCGAAGTGGTACTTCACGCCGTCGGTGCCGGTGACGATCCAGTACTCGCCGTCCTTGGTGCCGTTGGCGGCGCCGGTCTTCTGTTCGACCTTGGTGCCGTCGTCGTCGGCCGGGCGCCACTTGCCGGTGGCGTCGTCCTTGACCAGCTCGGTGGTGTTGCCGCCCAGCGACATCACCACGTGGTCGGAACCCCAGCACAGGTCGCCGTTGTCGGCGGTGTTGTTCGGGGTCTTGCCGTCGACCTTGGCCTTGTCGTCGGAGCAGGTGCGGTACTTGCGCTCGATGAAGCCGGGCTCGTAGTCCCAGCCCTCGGCGATCCAGGAGGACTGGCCGTTGGTGGAGGCGGTGCGGCCGTCCACGGACTGCGAGGAGTACGAGAGCGCGACCTCGGGCTGCGGGCCACCGGGGACCTCGGGGGCCTCGACCGGGTAGGTCCACGAGAAGCCGCCCGAGGAGGAACCGGCCATCCACGAGCCCGACGGGGCCAGCGAGGTCGCCGCGTGGCTTCCGCCGGGGCCCGAGGCGGCGGCGGTGGCCGCGAGCACCATGGGCGCGGCGGCGGCCGCGAAGGCGCTGCGGGCGGCCGGGGCGCCGGCCGTGGTGCCCGAGCCGGTGGGGGCGGTGGCGGTGGCGCCCAGGTCGACCGTGGCCTCCACGGTCTGCGCCGCCGGGTCGTTGGTGCCCCGCAGCTCGGTGCGGGTGCGGCACTCGGCCCGGTCCGGGGTCGTCAGGGCGCAGGCGGGGAGCTGCACGAGGCGGAGGCGGGAGCCCCAGTCGCCTCCGAAGGTGTCCTTGATGGCCGCGTAGTCCAGCTCGACGCGCACGGCGCCGGTGGCGGCCGCGGAGCCCTCGGCGGTGGTCGGGGCCGCGGTGAAGAGCACGCCCTCGACGCCCGCCCGGCGGGCGGTGGCGGCGTCCTTGACCTGGACGCGGGCCGCGGAGTCCAGGGGCGCCGCCGGGGTCTTCGCCCGGGCGCCGCGGGAGGCGGGGGCGGTCGTGCCGGTCACCTGGCGCAGGCGGACCGGCACGGCGGGCAGTTCGGCCCGGGCGGTGCCGCCGAGGCCGGTGGCCGGGGCGTTCAGGCCGGACCGGCCGCGGGCGGCGATGCCCTGGGCGCCGTCACGGGTGACGGGGACGACCAGGTCGGCGGGGGCGATGGCGCCCGCCGCGGGTCGCCAGTGCTTGCGGGCCGCGTTGTCGGTGCGCCCGCGCTCCTTGGCGAAGGCGCGGCCGGAGACCGAGCGGTCCCGCTTCAGGTCGTCCAGGTCGAGGCCACGCCCCAGGGCGACGGCCGATTCCTGTGGTATGAGCGAGACGAACATCGTCATGAAGACGACAAATCCGACAGATCTGTGCCAGTGCCCCAAATAGCGCAACTGACCGAGGAGTTGTTGCACGTCCCCTTCTCCACCCTTTGCAAATGAACAGTTGATCGTGCGAACCATAAGGCCGGGCGGCGAGTGGATCAACCTGAAGATCACATGAGAAGCAAGTCATGGGTCGGGCAGGGATTGGCAAGGTTTTTGCAATATCCGGAGCGTGTGTACTGTTCCGCCGTCCCGGGCGATCAAGCCGGGTTGGCCAGAAAACACCTGAGAGGTTTCGCACATGTCAGACATATCCGCATCGAGACGGAAGGATGGAACCGCCGTCCGCACCGCGCTCGTGACCGTGCTCGCCACCGCCTCGATCGGGCTCGCCCCGGCCATCCCCGCGATCGCCGCCGACGGCAACACGCCGGTTGCTCCCGCAAGTTCACAAGAGCACGCTTTGCAGCAAGCCCAACGCACGGGCGAGCAGGTCGAGGTGGTGTCGGAACGGACCGAGACCAGCGAGACCTACGCGCTGCCGAACGGGAACCTGCGACACGTGCAGCACACCGTCCCGGTCCGGGTGAAGCGCGAGGGTTCCTGGCGGGCCATCGACACCACCCTCACCAAGGCCGCGGGCCGCGTCGCGCCCAAGGCCGCCGCGGGCAACGTCACCTTCTCGGCGGGCGGCACCGCCCCCCTCGTGGTCCTCAAGGACCAGGGCCGCTCCCTCTCGTTGGGCTGGCCCACCCCGCTGCCCGCGCCGGTCCTGTCCGGCTCCACCGCCACCTACCGCGAGGTGCTCCCCGGGGTGGACCTCGCCGTCGACGCGGGCGTGGACGGCTTCAGCCAGGCCCTCATCGTCAAGACTCCCGAGGCCGCCGACAACCCCGAACTCGCGACCCTCGACTTCGCGTTGAAGGCCGACGGCCTCACGCTGAAGCAGGACGCCGCGGCCGGCTCGCTCACCGCGGTCAACCCGGCCGGGCAGACCGTCTTCGCCACCTCGACCGCGCGCATGTGGGACTCCTCCGGCACCGAGGCCGCGCCCGCGCCGCAGGCCGGACCCACGACCGCCAAGAGCGGCCCCCTGCTGCGCTCGGCCCCGGCCGCCGCCGGCACGGGCACCCCCTCCGACCTGACCCCCGGCGCCAAGAGCGCCGAGGTGGACGTCACGGTCGGAGCCGGACGGCTCACCCTGACGCCGGACCAGAAGCTGCTGGACGACCCGAAGACCACGTACCCGGTCTACATCGACCCGCGGATGACCGGCACCCGCCAGGCGTGGACCATCGCCTACAAGCCGTACCCCACCAGCAGCTACTGGAACGGGACCGGCTGGGGCGGCGGCACCACCAGCGAGGCCCGCGTCGGCTACGAGTCCTCCACCGGCGGCACCGCACGCTCCTTCTTCCGCGTCGACTCCACCTTCCTGGCCGGGGTCAAGGTGATCGACGCGCAGTTCCAGATCACCGAGACGCACTCGTGGTCCTGCACCCCGAAGCCGGTCGAGCTGTACCTGACCGGCGGCATCAGCTCGGCCACGACGTGGAACAACCAGCCCTCCTGGTCCACCCGTCAGGACCGGCGCGACTACGCGCACGGCAACGAGGGCGTCGGTTGCCCCGACAAGGCCATCGACCTCGACGCCACGGACGCCGCCGTCAAGGCCGCCGCCTCCAAGTGGTCCAACATCACCTTCGGCCTGCGCGCCCCGCAGAGCGCGGAGGACGCCAAGGACGCGTACAGCTGGAAGAAGTTCAAGCCGGACGCGAAGCTGATCGTCGAGTTCAACCGCCTGGCCAAGACCCCCTGGGCACTGGACACCATCCCCAGCACCAAGGTCGGCACGGAGTGCGGCACCGGCAGCTCCTTCGTGACCCTCGGGAACACCGACGTCACCCTCACCTCGCAGGTCTGGGACCCCGACGGCGGTGACGTGAACGTCGAGTTCCAGCTCTGGGCCACCGGCAAGCAGGCCGTCGCCCCCGGAATCCTGTTCAAGCAGAAGGTGAAGGTCGCCGTCTCGGCGAACGACACCGCCGGAGCCCCGGCCCGGGTCACCGTGCCCAAGGCGCTCCTCGACGCCAACAAGGGCGCGAGCAAGGGCCAGTTCTCCTGGAAGGCCCAGGCCCAGGACGTCGCCGACGCGGCCTTCGCCACCCCCTGGAGCCCCTCGGCCGACGGCTGCCGCTTCGCGTTCGACCCGACGGCGCCCTCCGTGATGCCCACCGTCGAGAGCGTGGACGGACTCTTCCCTCAGGACAAGGAAGGCGCGCTGCCGCGCACCGAGGGCACTTTCCGCCTGGGGAGCGACAACGACACGGACGTGGTCGAGTACAAGTGGGCCATGGACCGGACCCCGCCGAACAACGTGGCCCGTCCCACCGTTCCCGGCGGCACGGTGGACATCAAGCTGACCCCGCTGACGCCCGGCACCCACACGCTGTACGTACAGACCTTCGACGCCGGCAAGAACGCGGGCCCCATCTACCCGTACAAGTTCAGGGTGAAGAGCCCCGGCGAGCGGGACAAGCCCGGTGACGTCAACGGCGACGGGCTGCCCGACATGCTCGGCGTCGACGGCGGCAACAACCTCCGCCTGTACGGCGGTACGGGCAGCGGACCCTTCGCGACGAGCATCTCGCTGTCCACCGCGGGCGACTGGGCCGGCGCCCTGCTGACCCACCGCGGCGACTGGAGCGAGGACCAGTACGAGGACCTCGTGGCCCGCAAGGGCGATGGCAAGCTCTACCGCTACCTCAACAACGGCCTGGGCGAGTTCGGTCCCGACAGCCGGGAAGAGGTGTTCCTCTTCGAGGACCCCGAGACCGGCGCCGTCCTGGACCCGGCCTCCTTCAAGCAGATCGTCTCGGTCGGGGACGTCTCTCTCGACGCCGAGGGCACCAGCCCCGACTTCGTCGCGGTCATCGGAGACCGGCTCTGGTTCCTGAAGGGCCGCCCGAACGGCGGTCTCACCTACGGCTACCAGATCGGCGGCAGCGGCTGGGGCAACATGCACCTGGCCTCGCCCGGCGACGTGGACGGCGACGGGTTCACCGACCTGATCGTCCGCAACACCGTCAGCGGCGATCTGTGGCTCTACCACGGCAAGAGCAGCGGGGACGCGGACGGCGACGGCATCCCCGATGGCGGGACCGACCCGGCCTCGCTGGGTGACCCGGTCAATCGCACCGCCTATGCCACCGGCTGGACCGCCACCGCCCGCCCGCTGATCACCGCGAGCGGTGACGGCAACGGCGACGGCGTCCCCGACATGTGGACGACCACCTCCAACGCCACGGCCGGCCTGGAGTTCGTCCCGGGTCGCCGCACCGGCCTCGTCGGCACCCCCACCGTCGTGGGAACCGGCGGCTGGCAGGTCTTCAAGGCGATCTCCTGACCCGAAACGCCCGGTCGGCCCGGTCGGCCCGGTCGGCCCGGTAAGGAGGGGAACGGCCCGCACCCGCTCGGGGTGCGGGCCGTTCCGCGTCCTCCGCCACGGACACCCGCCGCCGCCCTGACCCTCCCTCACCCCGACCGCCCCCGAGGCCCTTTCCGGCTCCGGGAGGTCTCAGGGTGGTCACAGGGAAGCGGGCGGGTTGTCACAGGGTGACGGAGTGGGCGGCTCCGGCTTGATCCGGACGGTGCGGCGGTGCCACGGTCAGGCGTTCGACCGACACGCCCTGTGTTTTCCGCAGGGTCCTACGGAGGGGGATGGAGCTCTCGTGATCAAGCTCCGCAACACCGTTCTGCCGCTGGCCACCGCGGCCGCCCTGGCCGCGTCCGTGGCCGGGGCCGTCGCCGCGCCGCAGCCGGCCGGCGCCGAGTCCACGCCGGTCCCGGCGAAGAACCAGATCGCCAAGGCCGTCGCCGGCACCACGGCCGACACCGCCGCCTCGCCCGCGTCCTTCGGCGCCCGCCCCGCCACGTTCTCCTCGGAGGCGGACTACTGGACCCCCGAGCGGATGCGCGACGCCATCCCGCTCGACAAGGTCGCCGCCCCGTCCGCGGCCGCCCTGGCCGGCACCGCGGCCCCCGTCGCGGACGGCCCGGCCGGTTCCTCGGCGCCCGCCGCCGCGCCCGCCGGCCGCGAGGCGTTCGCGAGCTACAAGGTGACCCGCGCCGTCGGCAAGGTGTTCTTCAAGAACCCCAAGGACGGCAAGAACTACGTGTGCTCCGCGAGCGCCGTCAACAGCAAGTCCAAGCAGCTCGTCCTCACCGCCGGTCACTGCGTCCACGGGGGACGCGGTGGCAAGTGGATGACGAACTGGATCTACGTGCCGCGCTACCACAACGGCAACCAGCCCGACGGCCAGTTCCAGGCCAAGCAGGCCCGCACCTTCACCTCGTGGATCGAGAAGAGCGACTTCCGCCGCGACGTGGCGATGGTCACCATGTGGCCGCGCAGCGGCAAGAAGCTGGTGAACGTCACCGGCGGCCACGGGATCTACTGGAACCACAGCAAGAAGATCAAGATCACGGCCATCGGCTACCCGGGCAACCTCCAGCAGGGGCGCGTCCAGATGTTCTGCCCGGCCACCACCAGGGCTACAGCGGGCACCAGCACCATCGAGGTGCGCTGCGGCTACAAGGGCGGCTCCAGCGGTGGCCCCTGGCTGGCCAAGTACAACAAGACCTCCGGTCTGGGCTTCGCGGACGGGCTCACGAGCACCTACGCCGCGAACGGCTCCGGCTGGAACCACAGCCCGTACTTCGACACCTCGGTGAAGAAGCTGTTCGAGAAGCAGGGCAGCGTCACCTGATCCGAGCGGACGACGAGAGCCGCCGCCGGGCCGTGGAACGCTGGACAGATGTGGCAACCCATCGGTAACTTAATC
Organism: Streptomyces sp. NPDC097619; assembly: GCF_040302735.1. NCBI lineage: Bacteria > Bacillati > Actinomycetota > Actinomycetes > Kitasatosporales > Streptomycetaceae > Streptomyces > Streptomyces sp. NPDC097619. Next base: position 130,411 of record NZ_JBEOSD010000002.1, read on the forward strand.
TGAGCAAGCGCTTAGCCACGGCGGCGGACCTCGCCGCGACGAAGGGAGCCGGCCGTGCGCCGTACGGTGTTCAACGAGGACCACGAGGCATTCCGGGAGACCATCCGCGCCTTCATCGAGGCCGAGGTCGTCCCCGTCTACGACGAGTGGTTCGCGGCCGGCCAGGCGCCGCGCGAGTTCTACCACAAGCTCGGTGAGCTGGGCCTCTTCGGGATCAACGTCCCGGAGGAGTTCGGCGGCGCCGGACTGGACACCCACAAGTTCGAGGCCGTCCTCTACGAGGAGACCTCCCGCGCGGGCGTCCAGTTCGGCGGCTCCGGCGTGCACGTGCTGCTCGCCCTGCCCTACCTGAAGCTCCTCGCCGACGACGAGCAGAAGAAGCGGTACCTCCCGAAGTTCGTCACCGGTGAGGAGATGTGGGCCCTCGCGATGACCGAGCCGGGCACCGGCTCCGACGTCGCGGGCATGAAGACCACCGCCAAGCTCTCCGAGGACGGCACCCACTACGTCCTCAACGGCGCCAAGACCTTCATCACCGGCGGCGTGCACGCCGACCGCGTGATCGTCTGCGCCCGCACCTCCGCCCCCACCGAGCAGGACCGCCGCTTCGGCATCTCGCTCTTCGCCGTGGACACCAAGTCCGCCGGCTACTCCATCGGCCGCAAGCTCGACAAGCTCGGCCTGCGCACCTCCGACACCGCCGAGCTGGCCTTCGTCGACGTCAAGGTCCCCGTGGAGGACCTGCTCGGCGAGGAGAACAAGGGCTTCTACTACCTCGGCCAGAACCTGCCCTCCGAGCGCTGGGGCATCGCCTTCGGCGCCTACGCGCAGGCCAAGGCCGCCGTCCGGTTCGCCCAGCAGTACGTGCAGGAGCGCACCGTCTTCGGCAAGCCGGTGGCGCACTTCCAGAACACCAAGTTCGAGCTGGCCGCCTGCCAGGCCGAGGTGGACGCGGCCGAGGCCGTCGCCGACCGCGCCCTGGAGGCCCTCGACGCCGGCGAGCTGACCGCCGCCGAGGCCGCCTCCGCGAAGCTGTTCTGCACCGAGGTCGCCCACCGCGTCATCGACCGCTGCCTCCAGCTGCACGGCGGCTACGGGTACATGAACGAGTACCCGATCGCCCGCCTGTACGCCGACAACCGGGTCAACCGGATCTACGGCGGCACCAGCGAGGTCATGAAGTCGATCATCGCCAAGTCGATGGGGCTGTAACTCCCTTTGACCGACGCGCTCACCGATCTCCTCGATCTGCTCGACCTGGAGCAGATCGAGGAGAACATCTTCCGGGGCACCAGCCGCCCCTCCCTGGTCCCCCGGGTCTTCGGCGGCCAGGTGGCCGCCCAGGCCCTGGTCGCGGCCGGGCGGACGGTGCCCGCGGACCGGGCCGCGCACTCCCTGCACGCCTACTTCCTGCGCACCGGGGACCCCGGCGCGCCCATCGTGTACTCCGTGGACCGGATCCGCGACGGCCGCTCCTTCACCACCCGGCGGGTGGTGGCCGTCCAGCACGGACACCCGATCTTCCACCTGTCCGCCTCCTTCCAGACCTGGGAGGAGGGGCTGGACCACCAGGCCCCGATGCCACCGGCCGTCGACCCGGAGACCCTGCCCACGGCCGCCGAGGCCCTGCCCGCGTACGCCGGGGTCTTCAAGGACCCCGACACCGTGCGGCGGCTCCTGCACGCCCGCGGCGCGGTCGACCTGCGGTACGCGACCGTGCCGCCCTGGGGCACCGTCGGCGAGCCCGTGGAACCCCGCTCACAGGTCTGGTTCCGCACCGCCGGCAAGCTCGCGGACGACCCGCTGCTGCACGTCTGCCTCGCCACGTACGTCTCCGACATGACCCTGCTCGACTCGGTGCTCCTCGCACACGGCCGGGGCGGCTGGGCGGTCGGCGACGTGGTCGGCGCCAGCCTCGACCACGCCATGTGGTTCCACCGGCCCTTCCGCGCCGACGAATGGCTCCTCTACGACCAGGAGTCCCCCTCCGCCCACGGCGGCCGCGGCCTCGGCCAGGCCCGCATCTACACCCAGGACGGCCGCCTCGCGATCACCGTCATCCAGGAAGGCGTCGTCCGCACCCCCCGCCCCTGACCGGCCCGCAGCCGTCTCCGAGCGGCTACCGTGGTGCCATGACCATCGCGCCCGACGCCGCCGCGATTCACGACCTGGTCGACCGGATCGACCCGGCGGACTACTCCATGGCCTACGCCCTGCTCCGCCGTCTCACGGCGGACGGTCCGATACCGCTCCGGCTGGAGGCACTGCCGGCCTCGACCGTCGAGCCGGCCCCGCCGGGCCGCAGGTTCTCGTTCACGGCCGTCGGTGAAGGTCCCGGCGACCTCTCGGAACGCGCGAAGGACTATCTGCGGGAGTCGTACGCCGAAGGGAGCGACACGGCGTGAGGCTGGTCTGCGACACGGGCCCGCTGCTCGCCGTCGCCAACGCCAAGGACGCCCACCACGAAGCCTGCACCCGGCTCTTCGCCGGATACTCCGGCGAGGTGCTCGTGCCGTCACCTGTGCTGCCGGAGGTCTGTCACCTCCTGCAGACGCGGGTAGGGGCGCATGCCGAGGTGGCCTTCATCGGCGCGGTTGCGCGCAGGGAGCTCACCGTGGTGGATCCCACTGCCGAGGACTGGGTCCGTATCGCCGAGCTCGCGGGACGCTACATGGACCTGCCCCTCGGGCTCGCGGACGCGGCGGTGGTGGCAGTCTCCGAACGGCTCGGGGTCACCACGGTCGCGACCGTCGATCGCAAGCACTTCCGGATCGTCCGCCCCCGGCACTGCACGGCCTTCGACCTCGTCCCCGATTGAGGTCCCCGAAGCCTTCGCCCGGTCAGGTGGCGGGCCCCGGAGGTGTGACGGCGCGGCGGTGGCGGATGAGCTCGCGGAGCGCCGCCTCCACCGTGGCCTGCGGGGTCTCGGTGCCCAGTACGGCCATGGCCGCCTCCAACGCATCGGTGTCGACCTCCACCCACTCGCCCGACCGGGCGGCCTCACCGGAGTGCTCTCGCGTCACCGTGTTCCCCTTTCCCCTTGCCTCGACAGCAGCGTAGGGTGCCCGCCCCGGTCAGGGCTGGAGTTGGAGGCCGGCTTCCGCGAGGAGGTAGGCGGTCATGGGGTGGTAGTAGCGGGGGTCCCGGACGTGGTCGTCCAGGGGGACCGCCACCTGGAGGGTGCCCTCCGACTCGGCCAGGAACAGGGCCGGGTCGTTGCAGTCCGCGTAGCCGACGGCGTCCAGGCCCCGCTGGGCCGCGCAGCCCGCCCAGCCGTGGTCGGCGACGACCAGGTCCGGCCGCGGCCGGCCGGCCGCCTCCAGGCCGTCCAGGATCGCCGCCATCGGGTTCGGGGAGTGGGTGTGCCACAGGGTCGCCCCGCGCTCCAGCACCGCCACGTCGGCGAACTGCCAGACCTGCGCCTCGTCGGCGGTCAGGCCCTCCGGGATCTCCACGATCTCGCAACCGGCGGCGCGCAGCGCGGCCGCCGTGGCACGGTGCACGTCGAGCAGGGCGCCGGGGTGGCCGGTGGCGAACAGCACCGACTGGCGGTCCACGGCCGCCTTCCGCAGGCGGGCGGCCATCCGCTCCAGCGCGGCCACCGTCAGCTCCGGGTCGATGGTGTCCTGGCCCTGGCGGTGCGCCGGGTCGTCCACGACGCCGCAGCGCTCGGCCATCACCGCGAGGACGTCCTGCTCGTCGGACCAGCGGTCGCCGAGCTCCAGGCCCAGCCAGTAGTGGCGGTCGCCGTTGGCGAGCTTGCGGTAGTGGGAGAGGTTGTTCTCCCGGGGCGTCGCCACGTCTCCCGCGATGCGGGTGTGGACCAAGTGCTCGATCAGGGCTGCGCGGCTGGGTATCGGCATGGCGCCCATTCTGCCGTCGGGTGGGCGGAAGGGGGTGATCCGTTCCGCCAAGTGGATCGTGGGGTGGGGAGGCAGGAGCCCCGGGTGCGGTCCGGGGGCCCTCCCCGCGCAGTTCCCCGCGCCCCTGGCGGGGGCCTGCGTCGTGGTGTCCGTGCCGCCCGGTGGTGGGTCGCTCGCGCGGTTCCCCGCGCCCCTGGCGGGGGCCTGCGTCGTGGTGTCCGTGCCGCCCGGTGGTGGGTCGCTCGCGCGGTTCCCCGCGCCCCTGGGGTGCGTCCCTCGCATGGCCCGCGCGGGCCGGTGGGCCCTCCCGCGCGGTTCCCCGCGCCCCTGGTGGGGGCTCGGTCAGGGGGTGAGGGCGGTGAAGGCGCCGTGGGCGAGGCGGCGGAGGAGGGATTCGGTGGCAGCGCGGTCGGGGAGGCCGGGGGCCTGGGCGGCCGAGCCCAGGTGCGGGGTGGAGTTCAGCAGGCCGAAGACCGCGTGCACCGCGGAGCGGACCTCCGCTCCCGGCACCGTCGGGTGGAGCTCCCGTACGACCTCCACCCACAGCTCGACGTACTGCCGCTGGAGCTGGCGCACCAGCTTGCGGTCCTCGTCGCGGAGCCGGTCCAGCTCGCGGTCGTGCAGGGTGATCAGCGGCCGGTCGTCGAGGGCGAAGTCGATGTGCCCGTCGATCAGGGAGGACAGCACCGCCGAGGGGTCCCCGGCGGCCTCGGCCACCCGGTAGCGGCCGCCGGTCAGGAGCCGCTCGCTGATGCCGACCAGCAGCTCGGCCAGCATGGCGTCCTTGCCGGCGAAGTGCCGGTACAGCCCCGGTCCGCTGATGCCGACCGCGGCCCCTATCTCGTCCACGCCCACACCGTGGAACCCGCGCTCGGCGAAGAGGCGGGCGGCCTCCCGGAGGATCTGCTCCCGGCGGGTCGGGGCGGCGGCTCTGGTGCTCATGGGAACTCATTCTAGACAGGGCCGTTAGCGCTCGTTAACCTGGACGCCGGGCGTTAACGCTCATTAACGCCCTTTCCCCCGCACGAACCGAGCAAGGGAGCTCGAGGAATGCAGCAGGCACCAGTGCTGGCGAGCGCCGCGGACCCGGCGTCCGCGGCCTGGCGGACCAACGAGGCCGCCCACCAGGAGCTCGTGGACGGGCTCCGCACCAAGCTGGCCGAGGCCAGAGAGGGCGGCGGGGAGAAGGCCCGCGCGAAGCACACCGCGCGCGGCAAGCTCCTCCCCCGCGACCGCGTGGACGCCCTCCTCGACCCCGGCTCCCCCTTCCTGGAGCTGGCCCCCCTCGCCGCGGACGGCATGTACGGGGGCGCCGCCCCCGCCGCCGGGGTGATCGCGGGCATCGGACGGGTCAGCGGCCGCGAATGCGTGATCGTCGCCAACGACGCCACCGTCAAGGGCGGCACCTACTACCCGATGACGGTGAAGAAGCACCTCCGCGCCCAGGAAGTGGCCCTGGAGAACCGTCTCCCCTGCCTCTACCTCGTGGACTCCGGCGGCGCCTTCCTGCCCATGCAGGACGAGGTCTTCCCGGACCGCGAGCACTTCGGCCGGATCTTCTACAACCAGGCCCGGATGTCCGCGGCCCGGATCCCGCAGATCGCGGCCGTCCTCGGCTCCTGCACCGCGGGCGGCGCGTACGTCCCCGCGATGAGCGACGAGGCCGTGATCGTCCGCAACCAGGGCACGATCTTCCTCGGCGGCCCGCCCCTGGTGAAGGCCGCCACCGGCGAGGTCGTCACCGCGGAGGAGCTGGGCGGCGGCGAGGTCCACTCCCGCACTTCCGGCGTCACCGACCACCTCGCGGAGGACGACGCCCACGCCCTGCGGATCGTCCGCAACATCGTGGCCACCCTCCCCGCCCGCGGGGACCTGCCCTGGACGGTCGAGCCCGCCGAGGAGCCCAAGGTGGACCCGGCCGGGCTGTACGGCGCGGTCCCGGTGGACTCCAAGACCCCCTACGACGCCCGCGAGGTCATCTCCCGGATCGTGGACGGCTCCCGCTTCCAGGAGTTCAAGGCCGAGTACGGCCAGACCCTGGTCACCGGCTTCGCCCGGATCCACGGCCACCCCGTCGGCATCGTCGCCAACAACGGCATCCTCTTCTCCGAGTCCGCCCAGAAGGGCGCGCACTTCATCGAGCTCTGCGACCAGCGCGGCATCCCCCTGGTCTTCCTCCAGAACATCTCCGGCTTCATGGTCGGCCGGGACTACGAGGCCGGCGGCATCGCCAAGCACGGCGCCAAGATGGTCACGGCCGTGGCCTGTACGCGCGTGCCCAAACTGACCGTGGTCGTCGGCGGCTCCTACGGCGCGGGCAACTACTCCATGTGCGGCCGGGCCTACTCCCCCCGCTTCCTGTGGATGTGGCCCAACGCCAAGATCTCCGTCATGGGCGGCGAGCAGGCCGCCTCCGTCCTGGCCACCGTCAAGCGGGACCAGCTGGAGGCCCGCGGCGAGTACTGGTCCCCCGACGAAGAGGAGCAGTTCAAGGCCCCCGTCCGCTCCCAGTACGAGCAGCAGGGCAACGCCTACTACGCCACCGCGCGGCTGTGGGACGACGGCGTGATCGACCCCCTGGAGACCCGGCAGGTCCTGGGTCTGGCACTGACCGCGTGCGGCAACGCCCCGCTGGGCGACCCCGCCTTCGGCATCTTCCGCATGTGATGAGGACCCCCGCCATGTCTTCGCAGCCCTCCCCGAACCCCCCGTCCCCCCGACCGCGCATGTTCGACACCGTCCTGGTCGCCAACCGGGGCGAGATCGCCGTCCGCGTGATCCGCACCCTGCGCGCCCAGGGCATCCGCTCCGTCGCCGTCTACAGCGACGCCGACGCCGGGGCCCGCCACGTCCGCGAGGCCGACACCGCCGTCCGGATCGGCCCCGCCGCCGCGGCCGAGAGCTACCTCTCCGTGCCCGCCCTGCTGGAGGCCGCCGCCCGCACCGGCGCCCAGGCCGTCCACCCCGGCTACGGCTTCCTCGCCGAGAACTCCGCCTTCGCGGCGGCCTGCGAGGAGGCCGGGCTCGCCTTCATCGGCCCGCCCGCCGGCGCCATCTCCCTGATGGGCGACAAGATCCGCGCCAAGGAGACCGTGCGCGCCGCCGGGGTCCCGGTGGTCCCCGGCTCCTCCGGCAGCGGCCTCACCGACGCCGAACTGACCGCGGCCGCGCGCGAGATCGGCATGCCCGTCCTCCTCAAGCCCTCCGCGGGCGGCGGCGGCAAGGGCATGCGACTGGTCCGCGACGAGGCCCTGCTCGGCGAGGAGATCGCGGCCGCCCGCCGCGAGGCCCGCTCCTCCTTCGGGGACGACACCCTCCTCGTCGAGCGGTGGATCGACCGGCCCCGGCACATCGAGATCCAGGTCCTCGCCGACGCCCACGGCAACGTCGTCCACCTCGGCGAACGCGAGTGCTCCCTCCAGCGCCGCCACCAGAAGATCATCGAAGAGGCCCCCTCGGTGCTGCTCACCGAGGAGATCCGGGCCGCGATGGGCGCCGCCGCCGTGGACGCCGCCCGCTCCTGCGGGTACGTGGGCGCCGGCACCGTCGAGTTCATCGTGCCCGGCAAGGACCCGTCCTCGTACTACTTCATGGAGATGAACACCCGCCTCCAGGTAGAGCACCCGGTCACCGAACTGGTCACCGGCCGCGACCTGGTCGCCTGGCAGCTGCGGGTGGCCTCGGGCGAACCCCTGGACTTCACCCAGGACGAGGTCCGCCTCACCGGCCACGCCGTGGAGGCCCGGATCTGCGCCGAGGACCCGGCCCGCGGGTTCCTGCCCTCCGGCGGCACCGTCCTCGCCCTGTCCGAACCGGACGGGCCGGGGGTCCGCACCGACTCCGGCCTGACCGCCGGGGCCCCCGTGGGCAGCACCTACGACCCGATGCTCTCCAAGGTGATCGCCTGGGGCCCGGACCGGGCCACCGCCCTGCGGACCCTGCGCGCCGCCCTCGCCGAGAACGTCATCCTGGGCGTGTCCACCAACACCGGCTTCCTGCGCCGACTCCTCGCGCACCCCGACGTGGTCTCCGGGGACCTGGACACCGGCCTCGTCGAGCGCGAGCTCGACGGACTACTGCCCGGACCGGCACCCGAGGAGGTGCTGGAGGCGGCCGCCGCCCTCAAGGAGGAGGCGCTGCGGCCCGCGCCGGGCGGCTGGACGGACCCCTTCTCCGTGCCCAGCGGCTGGCGCCTCGGCGGCACTCCCGCCCCGCTGGCCCACTGGTTCCGGCTGCCCGGTCAGGAGCCGGTGCGCTTCGAGCCGAGGAACCGTTCCGGCCACGTGACCGGCCCGGACCGGGTCACGGTCACCGTGGACGGCATCACGCACACCTTCACCCACGCGCGCTCCGCCGACGGGGTCTGGCTGGGCCGGGACGGCGACACCTGGCAGGTCCAGGACCACGACCCGGTGGCGGCGGGCCTGTCCGGGGCCCGGCACGCCGGGGCCGACACCCTGGCCGCGCCGATGCCGGGCACGGTCACCGTGGTCAAGGTGGCCGTGGGCGATCAGGTCACGGCCGGACAGAGCCTGTTGGTGGTCGAGGCGATGAAGATGGAGCACGTCATCTCCGCCCCGCACGCCGGCACCGTCACCGAACTGGACGTCGCCCCCGGCGCCACGGTGGCCATGGACCAGGTCCTGGCCGTGGTCACCCCCGACGCCCCGGCGGAAGACGCCCCGGCGGAAGGGGAGCAGGCGTGAACGCGCTGCCCGCGGGCCTGCCGATGCGGGTGCCCGCCCCCGGGCTGCCGGCCCGGGTCCGGATCCACGAGGTCGGCGCCCGCGACGGCCTGCAGAACGAGTCCGCGACCGTCCCCGTCGAGGTGAAGGCCGAGTTCGTCCGGCGGCTCGCCGGGGCCGGCCTGACCACGGTGGAGGCCACCAGCTTCGTGCACCCGAAGTGGGTGCCGCAGCTGGCGGACGCGGCCGAGCTGTACCCGATGCTCAAGGACCTCACCGGAGTGGACCTGCCGGTGCTGGTGCCCAACGAGCGGGGCCTGGACCGGGCGGTGGAGCTGGGCGTGCGCCGGATCGCGGTGTTCGGCTCGGCCACGGAGACCTTCGCCGCCCGCAACCTCAACCGCACCGTGGACGAGTCCCTGGCGATGTTCGAGCCGGTGGTGGCCCGGGCACGGGAGGCCGGGATGCACGTCCGCGGGTACCTGTCGATGTGCTTCGGCGACCCCTGGGAAGGGGCCGTGCCGGAGGCCCAGGTGGTCCGGGTCGCGAAGGCCCTGGTGGACCTGGGCTGCGAGGAGCTGAGCCTCGGGGACACCATCGGCGTGGCCACGCCGGGTCAGGTGCGGTCCCTGCTGGCCGGGCTGAACGCCGCCGGCGTGGAGACCGGGCGGATCGGCGTGCACTTCCACGACACGTACGGCCAGGCCCTCTCCAACACCCTGGCCGCCCTGGAGCACGGGGTGACCACCGTGGACGCCTCCGCGGGCGGCCTCGGCGGCTGCCCGTACGCCAAGAGCGCCACCGGGAACCTCGCCACGGAGGACCTGGTGTGGATGCTCGACGGCCTCGGCATCGAGACCGGGGTCGACCTGGCCGCCCTCACCGCCACGAGCGTGTGGATGGCCGACCGGCTGGGACGCCCCAGCCCCTCCCGTACCGTCCGCGCCCTCTCCCACAAGGAGCAGTAAGACATGTCGCTCGACCACCGGCTGACCGCCGAGCACGAGGAACTCCGCCGCACCGTCGAGGCGTTCGCGCACGACGTGGTCGCCCCGAAGATCGGCGACTACTACGAGCGCCACGAGTTCCCCTACGAGATCGTCCGCGAGATGGGCCGCATGGGCCTGTTCGGCCTGCCCTTCCCGGAGGAGTACGGCGGCATGGGCGGGGACTACCTGGCCCTGGGCATCGCCCTGGAGGAACTGGCCCGGGTGGACTCCTCGGTGGCGATCACCCTGGAGGCGGGGGTCTCGCTGGGCGCCATGCCCCTCTACCGCTTCGGCTCCGAGGAGCAGAAGCGGGAGTGGCTGCCGAAGCTGTGCTCCGGCGAGGTGCTGGGCGCCTTCGGGCTGACCGAGCCGGGCGCGGGCTCGGACGCCGGCGGCACCCGGACCACGGCCGTGAAGGAGGGCGACGAGTGGGTGATCAACGGCACCAAGTGCTTCATCACCAACTCCGGTACGGACATCACGGGCCTGGTGACGGTCACGGCGGTCACCGGGCGCAAGGCGGACGGCCGGCCGGAGATCTCCTCGATCATCGTGCCCTCGGGGACCCCCGGGTTCACGGTGGCGGCCCCCTACTCGAAGGTGGGCTGGAACGCCTCCGACACCCGTGAGCTGTCCTTCGACGGGGTGCGGGTGCCGCTGGCGAACCTGGTCGGCGAGGAGGGGCGCGGCTACGCGCAGTTCCTGCGGATCCTCGACGAGGGCCGGATCGCGATCTCGGCCCTGGCCACGGGTCTGGCGCAGGGCTGCGTGGACGAGTCGGTGAAGTACGCCAAGGAGCGCGAGGCGTTCGGGCGTCCGATCGGTTCGAACCAGGCCGTGCAGTTCATGCTGGCGGACATGGAGACCCGGGCGCACATGGCGCGGATCGGCTGGCGGGACGCGGCCTCGCGGCTGGTGGCCGGTGAGCCGTTCAAGAAGGAGGCCGCCATCGCGAAGCTGTACTCCTCCACGGTGGCGGTGGACAACGCCCGGGACGCCACGCAGATCCACGGCGGGTACGGCTTCATGAACGAGTACCCGGTGGCCCGGATGTGGCGGGACTCGAAGATCCTGGAGATCGGCGAGGGCACCAGCGAGGTGCAGCGGATGCTGATCGCGCGGGAGCTGGGCCTGTCGGCCTGACGGGTACCGCTCCCCGCTCGTATCGACGAAGTCCCCCCCCCCCCCGCTGCCCACGTGGTGCGCGGGGGCCCGGGCGGCGGCGGCCGGAAGCCGGTGCGGGGCCGGGTGCGTGCGGTGGGGTCCCCCCTACCGACGGGTTCTGAGGTTAGGCTAACCTACCTACCGTGAACCGTGCGGTCGGACCCGCGCGCACCCGAGCCCGAAAGCAGACACGTCATGCCCTCTGCCCGCACGTCCACCCTGTCCCGTCGCGGCCTGCTGGCCGCGGGCGGCGCCCTCGGCCTCGGCGCCGTGCTGACCGCCTGCGGCGGCGACGACAAGAAGGGTGAGAAGGGCGGCGCGGACGCCTCGGGCTCCGCCTCCAAGGGCTGGTCCTTCAAGGACGACCGCGGCACCGACGTGACCGCGAAGTCCACCCCGAAGAACATCGTGGCCTTCGTCGGCACCGCCGCGGCCCTGTTCGACTTCGGCGTCGAGGTCAAGGGCGTCTTCGGCCCGACCAAGCTGGCCGACGGCAAGGCGGACGTGCAGGCCGGCTCCATGGACGTCTCCAAGCTGGAGATCCTGGGCAACGTCTGGGGCGAGTTCAACGTCGAGAAGTACGCGGCCCTCCGGCCCGAGCTGCTCGTGACCAACATGTGGGTCAAGGACGAGCTCTGGTACGTGCCGGCCGAGTCCAAGGACAAGATCCTCAAGGTCGGCGCCCCGAGCGTGGCCCTGTGGGCCGGTGGCGACACCACCATCCCCAACGCCATCGCCCGCCACGCCGAGCTGGCCAAGTCCCTGGGCGCGGACCTCAACGCGAAGAAGGTCACCGACGCCAAGGCCCGCTTCGAGGCCGCCGCCGAGCGCCTGCGCAAGGCCGCCAAGGCCAAGCCCGGCCTGAAGGTCCTCATCGGCTCCGGCAGCGCCGACCTGTTCTACGTCTCGGTGCCCAAGACCTCCGCGGACACCCGCTACTTCCAGGAGCTGGGCCTGACCTTCGTGGAGCCGAAGGCCAACGCCGCGGGCTTCTTCGAGGAGCTGTCCTGGGAGAACGCCGGCAAGTACCAGGCCGACATCATCATGCTGGACAACCGCACCGGCACCCTCCAGCCCAAGGACCTGGCCGCCAAGCCGACCTGGGCCAAGATGCCCGCGGTGAAGGCCGGTCAGGTCATCCCGCGCGTGACGGAGCCGATCTTCTCCTACGACAAGTGCGCGCCGGTCCTGGAGGACCTGGCGAAGGCCGTCGAGAACGCCAAGAAGCTGAGCTGAACGACACCGTGACGGGACCGGCCGCGACCGCCGGTCCCTTCCGGCAGCTCCGGCAGCTCCGCCGCACACCGATCCAGGGGGACCGCATGACCGCCACGACCGAGACCCCGGCCGTCGCGCACTTCCGCTTCTTCACCCTCACCGTGACCGCGACCCGGCGGGTGGGCCGCTCCTTCCTGCGCGTGACCTTCGGCGGGGAGGAGCTGCGGGGCTTCCGCTCCGGCGGGTACGACCAGAGCCTGTCGCTCTTCCTCCCGCTCGCCCACCAGGAGCACGCCGAACTGCCCGACACCGGCGCGGACACCTGGTTCGCGGCCTGGCGCGGGATCCCGGACGCGGACCGGCCGGTGATGCGCTCGTACACGGTGCGGGAGCAGCGGACGGCCGAGGACGGCTCCGTCGAGGTGGACATCGACTTCGTGCTGCACGGGGACTCCTCCCCCGCCTCGCACTGGGCGGGCCGCGCGGTGCCCGGCAGCCGCATCCTGGCGATCGGCCCGGCCGTGGCCGAGAACAAGTCGGTCCGCTTCCGGCCGCCGGCCGGCCTGACCGAACTGGTGCTGTACGCCGACGAGACGGCCCTGCCCGCCGCCGCGGCCATCCTGGAGCGACTGCCGCGGGAGGTCCGCGTGACGGCGTACCTCCAGGTCCCGCACGCGGAGGACCGGATCCCGCTCACCACCCCGGACCACACCGAGACGGTCTGGCTCGTTCACGGGGAGGGCGGCGCCGGTCGCGCCGAGCAGGTGCTGGACGCCCTGCGCTCCACGGAGGCCGGCGAGCCCGGCGAGGGCGCGTACGCCTGGATCGCCGGCGAGGCCGGCACCGTCCGCGCGGTCCGCAGGCACCTGGTGCAGGAACGTCACATCGACCGCCGTGCCGTCCGGTTCACCGGTTACTGGCGTCTCGGCGCCAGCGAGGAACAGCTGTTGGCGGAGGCGTACGCGGGCCGGGCTCCCAGCGAGGACCCCGACTCGGCCTTGTAGCAGGGCAGTTCACGAAGCTGGGGCACGAGCTCCGCCAACACCTCGGCCGAGGGCACAAGCCCCGCCGCGA